>NZ_APIO01000121.1:0-26886 GCF_000408945.1 Pseudomonas sp. G5(2012) | reverse complement strand
TGCTGGGCGCACACAAAAAAGGCGCCTCAACCGGCGCCTTTTTCTATTGTCCCAGCAACCGCGCCAACCCGACACTCAACGGCGTCGGCTCGGGCGCTCTGAAGCGTTCCAGCAAACGCTGGTTGTTGGCCCGTGAATGACGAATATCGCCGGAGCGTGCCGGGGCGTAGCTCACCGGGGGCAGCTTGCCAACGACCACCTCGAGGGCTGCAAGCATTTGCTTGAGACTGGTCGCCTGGTTCCAGCCGACGTTTACCGCGCCGTCTTCCACCTGGGGTTTCTCGATAGCCTGCACCAGCAAATCGACCAGGTCTTCGACGTAGAGAAAATCCCGCGTTTGCTCACCGTCGCCAAACACGGTGATCGGCAGGCCTTTCTGCGCGCGCTCGCTGAAAATGCTGATCACCCCGGAGTACGGCGAGGACGGATCCTGGCGCGGGCCGAAGATGTTGAAGAAGCGAAAAATCACCGGTTCCAGCCCATGCTCGCGCCGGTAGAAATCAAAGTATTGCTCGCTCGCCAGCTTGTCCGACGCGTAGGGCGTCAACGGTGCCTTGGGCGTGTCTTCACCGATCGACTCGCCTTCGCCATTGTTGCCATACACCGCGGCACTGGAGGCAAACAGCACGCGCTTGACCCCGGACTGGCGCATGGCTTCGCAAACATTTAGCGAGCCGATGAAGTTGCTCTGGTGGGTCTTCACCGGATCGTCCACCGACGCCTGTACCGATGCCACTGCCGCCAGGTGCGCCACGGCACCGCAACCGGCCATCGCACGGGCGACCAGGGCGGCATCGGCCACGTCGCCGACAATCAGCTCGACCTTGGGATTGTCCAGCGGCAGGTTGCTGCGTTTACCGGAAGACAGATCATCGAGAATCCGAACCGAATAGCCCTTGGCGAGCAAGGCATCGGTGAGATGGGAGCCGATGAAACCGGCCCCTCCGGTAATCAAAACGGGGCGATCAGCCATGACGATAGAACCTGTCCAAAAGACCCGGAAGGGCCGCACGCCAGGCGCGTGGCTTGATTCCGAAGGTGTGCAGAATTTTCTTGCAGGCCAGTACCGCGTGCTGCGGTTCTTCGGCGGCGTCCGGTCGCGCGGCGTGAGCCTGGGCGGTCGGAGCTTCGACGGCCAGCGGATGCAGGGCGCGTGCTTCGGTGAGAATCGCCTGCCCCAAGGCTAGTGGCGTGGTCGCCTCATGCCCGGCGTAGTGGTAGGTGCCCCAAAGCGGCGCGCCACAGTCCAGTTGCTTGAGCACCGAAATGATCACGCGGGCCGCGTCGTCCACCGGTGTCGGATTGCCACGGCGATCGTCGGCCATCAACAGCTCCTGTGACTGCTCGGCGCGGCTGAGGAAGCGCCCGAGGGTGCCGTCGGGACTGTCATCGAGCAGCCAACCGAAACGCAACAGCACGTGTTGCGGGCAGGTGGCGCGCACGCTTTGTTCGATTCGCCACAACGCCTGGCCACGCAGGCCCAGCGGCTGCGGCTCGTCTTTTTCGCTGTAGGCTGTCGCCCGGGAGCCGTCGAACACGCGATAACTCGAGGGTTGCAGCAAGACGATGTTGTGATGCTGGCACAGTTCGGCCAGGCGCTCGATCGCCCGCTCCTGCCCGGCCAGGCGCTGTTCGCTGACCGCCTCCGCCTGGAACCAGTCAAAGTAGTAGGCGAGGTTGATCAACGCGTCCGGACGGGTGTCGTCGAGCAGTTGCGTCAGGCTCGCGGCATCCCAGCCGTCTTGAGGTGGGCGGGGGGCGAGGAAACCGATGTCTTCCTCCGCACCGAGGCGAATCAGCGCCTGCCCAAGGGCATTTCCGCCGCCCAGTAACATAAGGCGCATTCGCATAGAGTCAGCAGGCCCAGTCTGATTGGAACGATGGCTTAATCGACGGCGCCCGCGGGCAATGTCGTCGATAGTTGCCGGAATCGTTGCATTTTGCGGGTTTAGTGCGCAACCGTCATCCGTAAAGTGTAGATGTCCGGGATTTGTAGTGCAGCTACTGGCCTCTTCGCGAGCAGGCTCGCTCCCACAATGAAATTGTGTACACCGGCCCAATGTGGGAGCGAGCCTGCTCGCGAAGGGGCCCTAAAGGCCAGCAAAGGTCTTGAGCGGTACTTGCATCTTCACTGAGTCACCCGCATAAATCAGACCATGAACCTGCCCATCCCCGTCGACAGTGCCTTGGCCGGCTTCCACCCCGCCGTCAGCGCCTGGTTCAGCAAGACTTTCGCGACGGTCACCGCCGCCCAGGCCCGGGCGTGGCCGCTGATCCGCCAGCGCCGCTCGACCCTGATTGCCGCACCCACCGGTTCCGGCAAGACCCTCACCGCCTTCCTCGCCGTGATCGACGACCTGGTCCACCGTGGCCTGGAAACCCTCGAAGGCTTGCCTGACGAAACCCTGGTGGTCTACGTTTCGCCGCTCAAGGCGCTGTCCAACGACATCCAGATCAACCTGCAAAACCCGTTGGCCGGTATCAGCGAACAGTTGAGGGTGATGGGCCTGCCCGAGTTGCGCATCAGCACCGCCGTGCGCACCGGCGATACACCGCAAAAAGACCGCTCGGCGATGCGCAAGACCGCGCCGCACATTCTGGTCACCACCCCGGAATCGCTGTACGTGCTGCTCGGCTCCGACTCAGGCCGAAAAATGCTCGGCACCGCACGCACGGTGATCGTCGACGAAATCCACGCCATCGCCGCCAGTAAGCGCGGCAGCCACCTGGCCCTGAGCCTGGAACGCTTGCAGGCGTTGTGCGCCGAACCGCTGGTGCGCATCGGCCTGTCGGCCACGCAAAATCCCATAGAAGCGGTATCGCGCTTTCTGGTCGGCCGCGATCGGGACTGCGAAATCATCGACATCGGCCATGCCCGCCCACGAGATCTGGGCATCGAGGTTCCACCCGTGCCGCTGTCGGCGGTGATGGCGAACGATGTCTGGGAACTGGTCTATGACCGTCTGGCCGCCCTGGCCCGCGAGCACCGCACTACGCTGGTGTTCGTCAATACGCGGCGCCTGGCCGAACGCCTGAGTCGGCACCTGAGCGAACGCTTGGGCAAGGACGCCGTGGCCGCCCACCACGGCAGCCTGGCCAAGGAGTTTCGCCTGGACGCCGAACAGCGGCTCAAGCGCGGCGAGCTGCAAGTGTTGATCGCCACCGCGTCGCTGGAATTGGGCATCGACATTGGCGACGTCGACCTGGTGTGCCAGATCGCCTCGCCGCGCTCGATTGCCGGCTTTTTGCAAAGGGTTGGACGCTCCGGACACCAGGTCGGCGGCACGCCCAAGGGCCGTTTGTTCGCGACCACCCGCGACGACCTGATTGAATGCGTCGCGCTGCTCGACTGCGTGCGCCGGGGCGAGCTCGACACCCTGCTGATCCCCGAGGCACCGCTGGATGTCCTGGCGCAACAGATCATCGCCGAAATCAGTTGCCAGGAATGGCCAGAGGACGCTTTGCTGGCGTTGTTCCGGCAGGCCTCGCCCTATGCCGCGCTCGACGAAAAACATTATCAGGCGCTGCTGCGCATGCTTGCCGAGGGTTACAACGGGCGTCAGGGTATTCGCAGCGCCTATCTGCACCGCGACGCCGTGAACCGTACCCTGCGTGGTCGTCGTGGCGCCAAACTGACGGCCGTGACCAGCGGCGGGACGATTCCGGACAACGCCGACTACGCCGTATTGCTGGAGCCGCAAGCGCTGAATATCGGCAGCGTCAATGAAGATTTCGCCGTGGAGAGCATCGCTGGCGATGTGTTCCAGTTGGGCAATACCTCGTACCGGATCCTGCGGGTCGAAACCGGCAAGGTCCGGGTCGAAGACGCTCAGGGCCAGCCGCCGACGATCCCGTTCTGGCTTGGCGAAGCCCCGGGGCGCAGTGCTGAACTGTCGTTTGCCGTAGCGCGCCTGCAGGCCCGACTCGATGAGCTCTTGGGCGCCACGCCGGGCAATTTGCAGCCAAGCCTCGATTGGTTGACCGACAACCTCGGCCTGAACCTGGCCAGCGCCGAACAACTGGTCGAATACCTCGCCCGTGCGCGCCAGTCCCTCGGCGCCCTGCCCTCTCAAGACACGCTGCTGATGGAGCGGTTTTTCGATGAGTCGGGCGGTACGCAACTGATCATCCACAGCCCGTTCGGCAGCCGCATCAATCGCGCGTGGGGCTTGGCCCTACGCAAGCGTTTTTGCCGCACCTTCAATTTCGAATTGCAGGCGGCCGCCAGCGAGGACGCCATCGTCTTGTCGTTGTCCACCAGCCACAGCTTTGAACTCGATGAGGTCTGGCGCTATCTGCACAGCAATAGCGCGCAACACATTCTGATCCAGGCCGTGCTCGACGCGCCGCTGTTCGGTGTGCGCTGGCGCTGGAATGCCGGTGTGGCCCTGGCGTTGCCGCGCTATACCGGCGGGCGCAAGGTCGCGCCGCAGATCCAGCGCATGAAAAGTGAAGACCTGATCGCCAACGTGTTTCCCGATCAGATTGCCTGCGTGGAAAACCTGGTCGGCGAACGCGAAGTCCCCGACCATCCGCTGGTGGAACAAACCCTTGATGATTGCCTGCACGACGCCATGGACAGTGAAGGCTGGCTGGCGCTGTTGCGGCGCATGGAGCGCGGTGAGGTCCGCCTGATCAGCCGAGACCTGCCGGCACCCTCGCCGCTGGCGGCGGAAATACTCAGCGCCCGGCCATACACCTTTCTTGACGACGCGCCACTGGAAGAGCGCCGCACACAAGCCGTTATCAATCGACGCTGGAGCGAGCCAGAATCCACCGATGACCTTGGTGCGTTGGACGTCGAGGCGATTACCGCCGTGCGCGAAGAAGCCTGGCCGACACCCAGCGGTGTGGATGAAATGCACGAGGCGTTGATGAGCCTGGCGTGCATCACCGAGGCCGAGGCCAGCGCCAACGCCCCATGGCTCGATTGGCTGGACACCCTGGCCGACAGCGGCCGCGCCTGCCGCATCAGCCATTCACTTTGGCTGGCGCGGGAACGACTGACCTGCCTGCGGGCCATTTATCCACAGGCTGTCTTGATGCCAGCGCTGGAAGCGTTGCCGGGGTTCGATGAGCACTGGGAAGTGGACGACGCGGTGCTTGAAGTGATTCGCGCACGGCTCAGCGCGTTTGGTCCATTGCCGCTGCAGGCGATCGCCGAACCGCTCCAATTGCCAGTGACACACGTCACCCGCGCGCTGGCGTTACTCGAACACGAAGGCTATGTGCTGCGCGGCCGGTTCACTCCGGGCAGCACTGAAGATGAGTGGTGCGAGCGACACCTGCTGGCACGGATTCACCGCTATACGGTCAAGCGCCTGCGCCGGGAAATCGAGCCCGTGGCCTTGCAGGATTTCATGCGCTTTCTGTTCGACTGGCAACACCTGTCCAACGCCACCCGAGGCCAGGGCAGCTCGATGTTATCGGCCATCAGTGCTCAGTTCGAAGGCTACCCCGCTGCTGCTTCGGCCTGGGACAGCGACCTGCTGCCCGCGAGGCTCAAGGACTATTCGCCCACCTGGCTCGATGATGCCTGCCGTAGCGGCAAGCTGGTCTGGACCCGGTTGACCGCACGCAACCGCAGCACCGGCACCGCGCTGCGCAGTACGCCGATCGTGTTGTTGCCGCGTCAGCGGGTCGGTCTCTGGAGCGACTTGACCGAACAGACGCCGGTCGGCGAACTGTCGCCCAAGACACAGAAGGTTCACGCCGCCCTCAGCCAGCACGGCGCGCTGTTTTTCGATGAGCTGATTCACGAAGCCCACCTGTTGCGCACGGAACTGGAAATCGCCCTGCAGGAACTGGTCGGTGCCGGGTTGGTCAACGCCGACAGCTTTGCCGGCCTGCGTGCACTGATCACCCCGGCCAGCAAGCGCCAGCAGCGTAGTAGCCGGCGCGGGCGCGGGGCCTTTGTCGGCGGCATGGACGATGCCGGGCGCTGGGCACTATTGCGTCGTGGGACTGCCGCGCCAGTGGTGGATAATCCGCGACCGACGCCAACACCCGCAGACACCCTGGAACACATCGCCATGACCTTGTTGCGCCGCTACGGCGTGGTGATCTGGCGATTGCTCGAACGTGAGGCCGATTGGCTACCGAGCTGGCGGGAATTGCTGCGCACCTTCCATCGCTTGGAGGCGCGCGGAGAAATTCGGGGCGGGCGCTTTGTCAGTGGCTTGGCGGGTGAACAGTTCGCACTGCCGGAGGCTATTCCACTGCTGCGCGAAGTACGGCGACGCCCCCACGACGGCAGCTTGATCGCAGTCTGCGGGGTCGATCCGCTGAACCTCGCCGGCACCCTGCTGCCCGGTGCGAAAGTACCGGCGCTGGCGAGTAATCGACTGGTGTATCGCGATGGTCTGCCGGTGGCTGCGCAGATAGCTGGCAAGCCGTGTTTTTGGCTGGAGCTGGATCAACGGGCTATGGCTGAAGTGAAGAGCAAGCTGATCCGGCATTGATGTTGTCTGGGCGGCCCTCTTCGCGGGCAGGCCCGCTCCCACATTGGACCGGTGTACATAAATCCATTGTGGGAGCGAGCCTGCTCGCGAAGAGGCCATCACTGCCAACAAATTTATTGGGGCCGAAGCTGATCCGGCATCAACACCGCCGAATGCCCAGGCTCAGCCACCCCATCATTCACAGGTTCCGCCGCCTGCCTCGGCATCAAGACCTGCTGTGGATAAGTCTGCGCGAAATGCACCTCGGGACTGTTATCCACAAGCTTTTTCAAACGCTGGTTGAATGCACGGCTCACCGCATACTGCCCTCCCGACACGGTGCGAAATTGTGCCGTCAAGACCACGCCATTGAGGTCCATCTTGTCAACGCCGAACACATCCAGCGGCCCTTGCAGGTTGTACCTGAGGAACGGGTCGTCGCTGATCGAATGCCCTGCTTCGCGAATCAGTTCGATGGCCTTGTCGACATCGGTGTCATAGGTGAACTGCACGGAGAAGAACGCGTAGGCAAATTGCCGCGATTGGTTGGTCACGGCCTTGATCTGGCCAAAGGGCACCGAATGCACGAACCCTTTGCCGTCGCGCAGGCGCAGGGTGCGAATGGTCAGGCCTTCGACCGTGCCGGCATGCCCGGAATCGAGCACCACCCAGTCGCCGATCGACAGGGTGTCTTCAATGATGATGAACAACCCGGTGATTACATCTTGAACCAGTTGCTGGGAACCGAAACCGATGGCCAGGCCAATGACCCCGGCACCGGCCAGGAACGGCGCAACATTGATTCCCAGATTGGCCATGGTGGTGATAGCGCAGATCACCACCAAAATGATTTTGATCGCATTGCGCAGCAACGGCAGGATGGTCTTTACCCGCGTACTAGGCTGGCGTGCCCCGCGCTTGTTGAGCGGGGGTTTCAAGGCTTCCTGGATCGCCGTGTCCAGCACGACCCAGACCATCCACGTCACCAGGAAGATCAAGCCGATATGGCTCACCGCGTCACTGATCGCCCGCCCTACCGCATTGCTGACCGCAAAATCGAACAGTGATACGCCCCAGATTCGTCCGAGGATATCGATGAACACAATGGCCATGGCGATACGCAACAACGCGTGGGAGAGGCTCAGGAAGCGCTCTTTGTAGGCGCCACTGCGGCGCACGTCGGATTCGCTACGGGACTTGAACAAGTGATGCAACGTGGTGCTGAGAAACACCGTCGCGATCAGCAGCACCGTGGTGAACAGCGCGCTGCGCAACACTTGCTGGTTGTCATCGCCAATGCCGATCAAGTTGATGACAGACACCAGCACCATCAACAGGATCGGCCAATACCTGAGCCCGGAAAAAATCCGCAGGGTTTCGCGCAACGCCGGCTGCGCCCGCCGCTGGGCCAGCGGCAGGATGCGGATAACGTGAGCGACCGGACGGCGCATGCGGACCACCAGCAAACCAAAGGAAATCGAGGCCGCCAGCCCGGTAAATACGGCGATGCTGCTGGTGAGGTTGTTACCCAGTTGATGGGCGATCTGCGGACTGGTCAAGGCGTCGCTGAGGGCGACCAGGAAGCCGATCGCGAACAGCGGCCGCGGGCTGTCCTGGCGAATGATCTGCACCGCCCGGCGCTTGTGCCCGACATTGAACAGCACCACCAGGGACATCACCAACGACGCCGCGAACACCCCACTGCTGGTGGCATAGGCAAAACACAACGCCAGCGCCCGACCCGCTGAAAAAGCCATGAACTGGCTGGCATAGATCGTCAACGGCAGGCTGATCACCGCGGGGAGGCTGTAGGGCAAGACATACCCAAGCAATGCCTGCCCACGCTCTCGACTGAGCAGCAAGCGATGACGGCACAGGCGTTCGGTCAAGAACTTGCTGAACATCCAGAGCAAGCCGAAGACACCTGCCCACACCGCCGTCAGCAGCAGGAAATCGGCCGCCACGCTCCAACTCGAGCGGGCCGATGGACGATTGACCAATTGATCCACCTCATCGGCCGCACGATCCGCGCGCAGACGCCAGGCGTCGAGCAGGTCCTTGTTGAAATTGAGCTTGTCCTGGATGCCATCGATGCTTGAACTGATGGCGCCCAGCAAGCCGCCCTGAACCAAGGGTTGAGGATGTGCCGGCGGTGTGGCGGCGGTGGCCGCTGCCGGCACACCCGGTATCGCCGCTGCTTCCAGTTCCTCGCTGCCGAAGAACAACAGCGCCCCCATTAATATCGCCGTCTTGAGCCTGATCAAGGCATCCGCTCCTTTGGATAGGACTGTAAGGAACTGATCGAGAAATGCCGGACTAGTTCGGTGTTGGCCGGTAAATGCCAAGCGCCGGGCTACTCGCTGATCCTGTCGCGGATCGTCACCGGCCTGGCGCACGGGGTGTTTTTCTCGATTGGCTCGACAATCGCCACCAGTCTAGTGCCCAAGGAAAAAGCCGCCAGCGCGATCGCCAGCAAACCGGCCCCAACGGGTATTGCGGTGATGTATGAAATGCATACCGTCCGTAGTCCCACCGAAACTTTCGTCAACCTCTGGCAGTCATCAAAAGATCAGGGGGCAGTCAGACGGGAGGCGACATGGCGGCGATTCACATCGGCATTTCAGGTTGGCGCTACACGCCCTGGCGGGGGGATTTCTACCCGAAGGGACTGGCCCAGAGGCGCGAATTGCAATTCGCCTCACGGGCAGTCAACAGCATCGAAATCAATGGGTCGTTCTACGCCCTGCAGCGGCCAGAACGCTATGCCCAGTGGTATGCCGAAACCCCGGAGCACTTTGTGTTCAGCGTCAAGGCGCCGCGCTTCATCACCCATATCAAGCGTCTGCGTGACATCCACAAACCCCTGGCGAACTTCTTCGCCTCCGGGGTCCTGGAACTCAAGGAAAAACTCGGACCGTTTCTATGGCAGTTTCCGCCCAACTTCAAATTCGACGCCGCACTGTTCGAGAGCTTCCTCGAGCAATTGCCCCACGACACGGAGCAGGCCGCTGCCCTTGCCCGCCAGCACGACGCCCATGTGAACGGCCACGCCAGCCTTAAGACAAGCAAGAAAAAGCCCTTGCGCCATGCCGTGGAAATCCGCAACGACAGCTTCATCGATCCGGCATTTGTCCGCCTGCTCAAACGCTACAACACGGCCCTGGTGATTGCCGACACCGCCGGTAAATGGCCCTATCGCGAAGACCTCACCAGCGACTTCGTGTACCTGCGCCTGCACGGTGCCGAAGAGCTCTACGCCAGTGGCTACACCCCTCAGGCACTGAAGCGTTGGGGTGACCGGATCGATGCCTGGCATCATGGTCGGCAACCGGCTGATCCCCACCTGATCGCACCTCGCCTCAAACCCAGGGTGCGAAAGTCTCGAGAAGTTTTCTGCTACTTCGATAACGACATCAAGGTCCGCGCGCCCTTCGATGCGCGCCGTTTGCTGGCACGCTTCGACCTCGACAAAGAGCTGCTCACCGCCCCCGGTGAGCCCGCTGCGGAAGGGGTGCTGCCATGAGCGTTTCCGACCCGGTTGGCACCACCGACGAGCAGGCGATCATCGATACCACGGTGCATCGTTTCACCGTACTGACGGTCAACACCCACAAGGGCTTCACGGCGTTGAACCGGCGATTCATCCTGCCTGAACTGCGCGAGGCGGTGCGCAGTGTCTCCGCCGACGTGGTGTTTCTGCAGGAGGTACACGGCACCCACGAGCATCACCACAAGCGCTACGACAACTGGCCAGCGATGCCCCAGTACGAATTCCTCGCGGACACCCTCTGGCCGCAGTTTGCCTACGGACGCAATGCGGTCTATCCGGCAGGTGATCACGGCAACGCCTTGCTGTCGAAATTCCAGATCGTTCGGCACGACAACCTCGACGTGTCCATCAGCGGACACGAGAACCGCGGCATTTTGCATTGCGTGTTGCGCCTGCCGGGAGAGGGCCCGGAGGTGCATGCCATTTGCGTCCATCTTGGCTTGCGCGAAACCCATCGCAATGAACAACTCAAGTTACTGGGCCGCCGCCTTGAGTCGTTGCCAGGCGACGCCCCGGTGATTGTCGCCGGTGATTTCAACGACTGGCGCCAACGCGCCGATGCCCTGCTCCAGCCCTGTGGTCTGCGCGAAGTGTTCGCCGAGCACCACGGCAAGCCGGCGCGCAGTTTCCCCGCGCGATTGCCGACCTTGCGCCTGGACCGTATCTACGTACGTAACCTCAAGGCCAGCCATCCGCAGGTATTGGCGAACCGTCCCTGGTCACACCTGTCGGATCACGCACCGTTGTCGGTGGAGATCGAGCTATGAGCATCCCGTCGATGGAAAAAAACACGCTGGAAAGAACCATTGCCGCACCGCCCATTAGCGAGCCGGCAGCCGTCGACGTCGAGTACGGTTGGCAAGGCAACAATCGGGTCCAACTGCTGGAAAATGGCGAAGCCTATTTCCCTAGAGTGTTCGAGGCGATGCGCCAGGCCACCACCGAAATCCTCCTGGAAACCTTCATTGTGTTCGAGGACAAAGTCGGTGAAGAATTGAAGGAGGTGCTGATCGAGGCGGCACAACGGGGTGTCCGCGTGACTGCCAGCTTCGACGGGTTTGGCTGCGGAGAACTGACTGCCGATTATCTTTCCGCCCTGAGCGGTGCTGGCGTGCATTTACAGATGTTCGACCCGGCACCCAAGCGCCTGGGCATCCGCACCAACTGGTTCCGACGCCTGCACCGCAAGATCGTGGTGGTGGACGGGACGATTGCGTTCATTGGCGGGATCAACTTCTCCGCCGATCATTTGGCCGATTTCGGCCCCGAAGCCAAGCAGGATTATTCGGTTGAAGTTCAAGGCCCGGCGGTGGCCGACATTCACCACTTTGCCCTGCTGCAATGCGGTCGCCCGGCCCGCGCCAAATACTGGTGGCAACGGCGTCGACAACGGCGTTCGGAATTGGCCGTCACCGATCACGACGGTCAGGTACGACTGGTGTACCGCGATAACGCCGAGCACGCGACCGACATCGAAGAGGTCTACCGCCTGGCGCTGCGCACGGCGCAGCGGCGCGTGGTCATTGCCAACGCCTACTTCTTCCCAGGCTACAGGTTGCTGCGCGAAATCCGCAACGCCGCGCGCCGCGGCGTAGAAGTGCGCCTGATCCTGCAGGGTCAGCCGGACATGTTGGTGGCCAAACTCGCGGCGCGTATGACTTACGATTACCTGCTCAAGTCCGGGGTGAAAATCTTCGAATACTGCGACCGGCCACTGCACGGCAAAGTCGCGCTGGTGGACGAAGACTGGAGCACAGTCGGCTCCAGCAACCTCGACCCGCTGAGCCTGTCGATGAACCTGGAGGCCAACGTGTTGATCCGTGACCGCGCGTTCAACCGCGACCTGTTCGATCGGCTTGAAGAACTCAGCGACAACCATTGCAAGGCCATGTCGGTGGACGAGGCCCCACGCGGGCGCATCTGGCACATGACCGTGGGCTTTCTGGTGTTCCATTTCCTACGCCATTTCCCGGCATGGGCCGGTTGGCTGCCAGCGCACAAACCACGCTTGAAAACGTTCACCCCACCGACCGGGAGCGATCAACATGAGCCGCACTGAAACTCACGCGGCGTCCCACGCCGAGCACCCGGCGAAATCGCGCTGGAGTCGTTGGAAAAGACCACTGACAATGCTGTTTTTCCTGGCGCTGATCGTCCTCTTGACGATGTTTGCCCAGCGCATCGAATGGAACGAGGTGCTCGACACCCTGGCCGATTTCAAGGTACGCACCTTGATCATCGCGTCAGGGCTGACACTGATGAGTTTCCTGGTCTACGCCTGCTTCGACCTGATCGGCCGAACCTACATTCGCCAGGACCTGACGTGGAAACAGATCCTGCCGGTGGGCATCATCAGCTACGCCTTCAACCTCAACCTGAGCGCCTGGGTGGGCGGCATCGCCATGCGTTATCGGCTGTATTCGCGACTCGGGGTGAGCAAGGCCAACATTGCGAAAATCCTCGGCCTGAGCCTGGCGACCAACTGGTTCGGCTACATGGTGATTGCCGGCGCGGTGTTCAGCAGTGGGCTGGTGCGCATGCCGCCAGGCTGGAAACTCAGTAGCGGCGCGCTGCAAGGCGTGGGCGTTTTACTCTTGCTGGCGAGTGCGGGATATCTCGCGGCCTGCCAGTTTTCCAAACGCCGCGAGTGGGCGATCCGCGGGGTCGAAATCAACTTGCCATCACTGCGCATGGCGGTCCTGCAACTGGCCCTGGGGGCGCTGAACTGGTCGTTGATGGCCGCGGTCATTTTCACGCTGCTACCGAGCAAACTGGATTATCCGCTGGTGCTTGGCGTGTTGCTGATCAGCGCCATCGCCGGGGTCATCACCCACATTCCGGCAGGGCTAGGTGTGCTGGAAGCGGTGTTCGTGGCGCTGCTGCAACACGAGGCATCGCGGGGTAGCCTGGTGGCGGGTTTGCTGGCGTATCGGGCGATTTATTTCCTGTTGCCGTTATTGATCACGCTGGTGATGTACCTGATGGTGGAGGCCAAGGCCAAGTCATTGCGGATATCGAAAAAACCCAAATAATGGGTGGACGCCTTCGCGAGCAGGCTCGCTCCCACATTTGAAATGCATTCCCCTGTGGGAGCGAGCCTGCTCGCGAAGGCGTCATGAGCGACACTACTATTCATTTTGACTGAATAATGCTCAACCGTTCACCCACCACCATTTCCGTTATCCAGTCCACCAGGATCGAGGTGTAGGCCTGCTGTGAAACCGGATCGCTCAGCGCATGATCGGCGCCGTCGATGATGCGGTGGGTCAGCGAGTGTGTCTGCTGGCACGCCGCGCGATAACTCATGATGGTCGCGTGAGGCACGTAATCATCGGTTTCGGACTGTACCAACAACACATCACCCGTGAATTGCGAACAGGCATGCAGTGCCCGATTGCTGTCGGCGCGCACCAGAGTGCTGCGGTAATCGCGCAGATCGAGCTTGTCCAAATCGCGCTTGGGCGTATGCCATTGATCGTCGCGGTACAGCGCCGGCACTCGCAGGGCCAGCCAGCGCACCGGCCGTAGCGAGGTGAGGATCGAGGCCAGGTATCCGCCGTAACTGGTGCCGACCACGGCAATCGCCGAGGTATCCAGCGCCGGGTGCGCCAGCAAGCGGTCGTAGGCCGCCAGCAGGTCACGCAGATTGTCTTCACGGGTCACGCGGGTCAACGGAATACCCGTGCCGCCGGTATGCCCGCGCAGGTCGAAGGTCAAACATACGCACCCCAGACCGGCGATGCCTTTCGCCCGCTCCAGATCTCGCTCCTGGCTACCCCCCCAACCGTGCACGAACAGCACGCCAGGGACTTTTGATTTGGGGCTCAGGAAAGTCCCACTCATCTGTTCGTCGTCGATGTCGATTTGAATGCTTTCGCTTCTAGCCGTCATAGGATTTGACCGTTACGTACTTGAGAAGAAAATCACTGTTTTCCGCTGGCCCTCGGTACACCTCGATGGCGTCCGCCGGCAGTGGCTGATCGATGTAGGTTTCCACCGAAGACACAAGAATCGCGCGCATCCCCGGATCGTTGACGAAGCTCTGCAACGCTGCCACTTCCGCGCTGCTGGCCCCGCCCATGCGCCAGGATTGCTCGAGCACGCCGCTGCGTCGCTGGCCGTCACTGGCAATTCCCTGGGCGATGTCGTAATTGCGCCGCGAGGCGTAGAAACCGGGATAGGCTTCATCGGCGGCCGCGTCGAACACCTTGGCCTGCCTGATCGCCAATCGCACATCGTCAGGCAAATCCAGCGCCAGCAGATCGTCGTAGCCACCCTGCACCACCAGCAGGTTCGAACCACCATAGACCTCTTCGCCATGAGCGTCTTTGGTCAAGTATTGATCACCGCAATAACTGAGCAACCTGGCGCCGATGAAACTCTGCCCGACGCTGTGGGTAATCACCTGGTCCAGGTCCTGCTCCAGTACCACACCTTCACTGAACAGCGCCTTGGCTTCAGGACGGGCGAGGATTTCGTCGAACTGGTCGAGGCTAGTGATGACTTCCTGGCCGCGCCCCGCACAGGCATGAATTGGCTTCATACGGATCGGACCGCTGTAGAGCAGATGCTCCGCCGCCGGCCGTGCATCGTCGAAGGAGAAAACACTGAGACCGTCGAGCACTACCGTGCGCACCCGTTCGGAAAACATCGGCGCCCAGCCTTGCGGTGCATGGGCATGCCTGTTCAACAAACCATGGCTGATGGCCTTGGTGCAGATGAAATCGTGCTCGACGTATCCGCCCCATAAATCCTCTGGTCCCTTGACGCCCAACTGCCGGGCGGCAGCGGCGCCCACCAGGGTCTGGGTCGGCAACAAATAGATGTCCCGCCCGCCATGCACCTGCGGGTCGTAGCTGCCGCCGTATTTGAGCCCGAGGATTTGCGCCAGCCAACGGGCCAGGGCGCGATTGGTTTCGACTTCGTGCTGCGGCGCATCGGGGCGGACCGAATGGGCGACTACCAGTTTTTTGCGGTTGGTTGGGGTCATGCGTCCCCCTTCAATTGTCGCTAAATGAATGTAGCTGATGGGGTGCAGGGTTCAGGCCAATCGTCCCTCGAAAATAACGGTTTTAAAATCAATCGGTTGTGCAAAAAGCATAGCGTCGCGCCTGCTTTATTCTGCACGACGGGTATCAGGACTCTGGCATTTTGCACGACTCGAGCATTTTGGCACTCCCGCAGGGTGATGCTTCTATCGGGGGGCCGCACTCGGCATCACCCCAAACCGCGCCCGGTAATCACTGGGGGCCAGTCCGGTAATCTTCTTGAATGTCGAACGAAACGCCCCCGGATCCTGATATCCCACGGTCCAGGCGATGTGATCGATGGTGCCGTTGGTGAATTCGAGCATTTCCCGGGCCTTGCCGACTCGCAGGTGCTGGCAGTACTCCGTCGGCTTAAGCCCGGTTGCCGCACGGAATCGCCGCAGGAACGTCCGCTCCTCCAGCCCTGCCCGTTCAGCCATCGCCGTCAGCGAGACATCGGTGGCACCCGTGCTTTGCAGCCAGTGTTGAACCCTGAGGATCGCGGCATCGCCATGGTTGAGAATCGGGGCGAAATTGCTGCCACACTCACTGGCGCTGTCGCTGTGTTCCACCACCAGGAAACGCGCAGTGCCGGTGGCAATGCTCGGGCCCAGCAGACGATTGACCAGGCGCAGACCCAATTCAGACCACGCCATCAGCCCGGCCGTGGTAATCAGGTCGCCGTCATCGACGATGGGAGTATCAGCCTTGAGCTTGATCGCCGGGTAGCGCTCGGCGAAGGTTTTCGCGGAAGTCCAGTGAGTGGTGGCGCTGCGACCGTCCAGCAGTCCGCTTTCAGCCAATAGCAGCGAGCCCACGCAGACTCCGCCCAGGGTCGCGCCGTTGGCGTGCTGCTGGCGAAGCCAACGCAGCAGCGCTTGCGGCGCCTGGGCTTCGGTGAAGCCGGCAATCGACGGCGGAATCAACACCGCTACCAATGCGCTGTCCGCAGCCGGATGGCTGTCATAGACACGAACGGGCGCCTGTTCGCCATCGACCTGCCAATGGCTGATCCGCAACAAAGGCAAGCGCGCCGCCTGGTGCTCTGCAGCGATACGGTTGGCCACCCCGAACAGGTCCGTCAACCCATGCACCGCCGCCACCTGCGCGCCGGGATAGATCAACACGCCCAGCTCGGCGATTGCCCTTTGTGCATCCATTGTCAGTTTTCCCCCTTCTATTGTCGGTGCGGCCAATCCCCGGACGGTCTGCCAGGGTCAATACTTCATTCCACACCCAAACCGCACTTCGAGGAAACAGTCATGGCCAAGCAAGCACTCATCGTAGTCGATATCCAAAAAGACTACTTCCCCCAGGGCAAATGGCCGTTGGTCGGCGCCGATGCCGCCGCAGACAACGCTGTTCGTCTGCTCAAGGCCTTTCGTGAGGCCGGTGATTCGGTAGTGCACATCCGCCACGAGTTCACCTCCGCACAAGCGCCGTTTTTCACCCCGGGCTCGGACGGTGCGAAGCTGCACCCTAAAGTCCTCAACCAAGGCAATGAGCCGGTGGTGCTCAAGCACTTCGTCAACTCGTTCCGCGAAACCGAACTGCAGAGCATTCTCGACGAGCAAGGCATCAAGGAACTGGTGGTGGTCGGCAGCATGAGCCACATGTGTGTCGACGGCATCACCCGCGCCGCCAACGACCTCGGCTACAGCGTCATGGTGATCCACGATGCCTGTGCCTCCCGTGACCTGGAGTTCAATGGACTGAACGTTCCGGCAGCCCACGTACATGCCGCGTTCATGTCGGCATTGGGTTTTGCCTACGCCAAGGTGGTGTCCACCGACGAGTTCCTCGCCGCCAGCCGTTAATAACATACCCGCCTTGCCGCGCAATACGGCTCCTACAGGGAAATCGAAAACTGCGGGTAACAAAAAGCCCGGCATCCTGATGGGAGTGCCGGGCTTTGATTCGATCGAAGCTATTGCTTAGAACGGTTATGAACACCAGAAAGGCCACAAAACCGTTCGAGTGAGTGAGTGAACAGCCTTAAATAGCTAAGCAAATCTGATAAAACCGTAATTTTTCTGGTTTCACTATGTAGCGTATTCTGTAAGTTTTCGGTCATTTCGGCACCAAAATCCGTGCAAAACCTAACAAAATGGTTTCGGCCCAAATGCGGCCAACACCGACATACCGCTCGTCGGGAAAGCATCATCACTGGATGTTGACTACAAAAAGTCCACTTCTAGCGGCGCAGTAACCATCCTTGACCACAAAGCATTCAATGGTATGAGACCCTGCATAGGAAGCGTTTTCTCTCCTTATCAGCGTCCCCGTTGTCACAGTGGCCTGCTCGAATCCCCCCCGCAGTTTTTTTGCCTTTGCTGCCGCTTCACCTGTATTCACTATCTGCCAATAGATTTTGAATGGTCTGGGCACGTCAGTGTTCGCTACAAAGCTTAACGAGGATCCTCTAGGCAGAGGTGCACCATCGTTATGGAACACGGCTTCTCTGAAGCCATTCCTAGTCATAGTTCCCTCGACCTGAACATAACCTACCGGAACTGTTGGCCAAGCAACCGGTTTGCGGTGCGGCGCGTCTATCAACTTCTGGAACGCGCTTTTCGCACGCTTGATGACGGAAGTCTCGGTCAGCGATTTCTGTCCAGGATGGCTAGCCGCCTTTTCAACCAACTCACGCCCCATCCTTGGGGCCAACGCGTCAATAATTGCGTTCAGATCACCCTGCTCCGCAGCACGAACAAAGTCAGTACGGGCCGTATCGAGCCAATCATAGAAAGCATCTTTCCTTGCTGGCTCTTGCTCCCAAGAGTCGGCGAAGTTCTCACGCGGGTTGGATGGATTCTCTATCCAAGACACGCCTTCCCGATCAACAATGTATCTGTCCATCGACTGTAGAATACTGATTAGAGCACCAGTAACTGACGACTCCTGTCCGTACGAGTGAGCCGCCAACGTCGAAATCACAACAGATGTAGGGCGACCGTCTGGATCATCTGAAAAACGCATGTCTCTATGACGTTTAAGAATCTGGATAGCTGACTGCAGAGGCGTCTTCACTCTGAATACGGGTATATCTGCAATATCAGCCTTGGCCTCTGCCAGCATCATAGCCCTACGCTTTTGGTCAAACGCAGGCTTCATGCATTCGTAGAACCAATCCGCATAACCGTGCGGGTTACTGGAGGGCCAATCCTCAGAGAGATGTGCGTAATTACCATGATTTTTATCAGTTATTGATATAGAGCGATCAACAAAATCCAGCGTCATAGCACGCTGCTCTCTTATCAAACGTTGTCGTTGTCCATCCGGAACAGAGGGTAGAAGATCCATATGAAATTGCGCGGTGTCGGCGTAATTTAACGTCCAGCACCTATCCCAATCGGATGGAGCCTGCATCCCATACCGAGCTGCGTAAAGCTTGAGCTCATAACCGAGGTCTTCATAAAGCCCCTGCTGAGTTTTTGTCGCCTTACTAAGATTAAACTCGAAAACCACATCGAGATCGTAGTGTTCCTCACCACTTATTGGCGGAATGACTGTACCTAGCCGAAACGAGCCTTGAATATATGCATCAATATCAACTCTAGAAAAGCGCGACTCGGGACGCTCCAGCCATGTACAAATTGATCGATAACTTTTATCTGCAGACTCATACCGCTCAGCAGGAATATCTAAAGTTGCAGCTAAAGCAGAAATAAAACGGTCACTTGCCAGGGTGGGGCTCACTATTAGGCATCCTTGCGTAGAGTAGTGGGCAGAAAACAATCAATCTCAGAATCCGAGAAAGTATATTCCTCGTTATCCTTTAATGCTTTCTGTGCGCTCAAGTAAGCTTTACTGTCCGTCTGTGGCGCCCCCTTATAGATTGAGGCTAGCTTCGCTTGCAGCTCATCTCTGCGCTTAATAGCATCTTCGTAGGAGATATGATTCATTCGCAAATCAGTGATCAGAGAAAGGTAGGACTCACGTATTGGCCAGATACTGGCTGCGGCATCCCGGTGCTTCTGAGCTGTCCCACCAGGATCAAACCCTTTCATATAACCCGAAATCAGCAACGTAAGCAGCGAGAGCAACGCCGTTACGACTTTTACACCCACAGGATCAAAAAACACAGCGATTACTGCGCCGGAAGCGGTTAGCCCAGAGACCCAGATTTGCGTGATCTTGAAGCGACGTAATGTAGTTGCACAGTTATCAGCCATTTTTTCATGAGTTTTATGTGTGTAAACAACTCGTCCAAAACACTCGCGTATCTGGCCTTCCAGATGAGAAAAATCAGTCATTTTTGTCTACCTTGACGAGATCAAACAGCCACCTCAGGCCACTAGAGCATGACTGCACACCTTGATCAATCTGCTTGTCGCGAAGCAGCAACCAATGGTGACCATCTCTGCAATGCTCGACAGATGCTCGTTCAAACGATGATGGCCAGCCATGATTGGGTTGGGATAGACACGCATCGCCCTAGGGCTGTGACGTTGAGGAGGTGTGTAGATGCTTTGGCGAAGCCTTTCGCTAGCCGTTGGGCCTGAGGTTTTCTCGGCTCACGTTGTGACTCTTGGGAACGGTTTTTCCTTCTTCTCCACGCCCCCAGGCCACATGATTAGTAAAGGGCGGATGCCCACTCGCTTAGACGTTCACCTGGTAATGGATAACCCCCGCAGGCACTATTCACGAAAGTACCCATTCGTTCTTATGGTTGATCCGATGGAGCTGAGTCGGCAGTGCGCGCAGCGGTTAATCCTCTTTGCTGTAAGTCCGATCAAGCTAGGCAATGAGCATTCTGACCGTCGCGCCAGGTGCCGTGGAGACGGATCAACTATCACCATCTGCGCCAAGCATGGAGTCCAGTGATAGCCTATCGAGGAACGTCGGCTTCAAACAGCGATTCTGGAGCACAGAATGATCAACCTCAATAAAATTGCACACTGGTTGTTCTCCGAACGCCGCCTTGCATGGGAGCAAAAGCGTGAAAGCGAATTCATTCAGGCAGTGAACAGTTTTAAGACCCTTAGGGTGACACCGGAGGGCGGGATGTCCATCGATCCCGAAGAGCTTCGCGAACAGATAGTCGCTTCACGTGAGCAGTTGAAGCACCTTGTCCACAAACCAGGAACGCCTAGCAGGTCAGTCAAAGCAGCGGAAGATGCCCAGGTGGAACCGGTAGTGAGTCCCGCCGTAGAGGCTCCAGTGAGTGCCATGGACTGTATCGAGGTGGTGGCTTGGCGACGGCTGCCCAGTGGCTCTGCCGTGCGGTACGTGTGCCTACAGTCTACGAGTACCGGTTGTTACGCTGTCGCTACGGCTAGTCTCTTTCCAGGTGGTCAGGAAAGCCTCCCGTCTTGGGTCGATGGTAATACAAACAGGCAAATTGCAAATGCCTTACAGAGTTCTGAGCTCCACTGGTGCGCGACTGTTAGTGAGGCGATGAATGCATGGGATGCAGAGCTCTGATTGCCCTCGCTTGACCATTCATTTCATGATCATCGATGCGGGGGGGGGATAGCGTCAGGTGCCGGTCGGTTGTCACTCATAGTGCAGCTCTCCAAACAAACCGATCATGAGGTCTCCTTCCAAGATTTCGAACGGAAGGGTGACATATTGATCTCGATGACGAGGTAGAGCTTTCCCGTCATGTGGCGCGTTCTTAGTGTGACCTTGCACCCGCTCGCCATTTTCTTTGATATATGGAAGCACTACGATCCGACCATGGTTCTTGGACAAAATAGTGCCTTCATGCCATAGGGTCGTACCTTCTTCGCTATTGGACTCGCCCCCGGTGTTCTTGATGACCCACCTAGGCTGCCCATCATCCTCGAACCAGAACACGAAGCCTCCACAGACCAACACCCTCTGGCCGCGCATCCTAGCCTCGGCAAGCATTTGTTTGACGCTGGCCAGTTGAAGCAGTTGGTTAGCTCTTGGAAGCAGCAGAGCACGAATCTGTGCCTTGGTTCTTCCCCAGTGATCAGCTGCCGAAAGACCAAAACCCTTGGCAGTAAATTCTCTGAGGCATATCTGTGAGCGCTTCGGGGTTAGAGCGCCGATCTCTTCCCATTTCATGTCTCCGGTACGACGAAGACAAGCGTTAAACCTTGGGAGTGCAACCACTTGCAAATATGGGGCACGTGTAAGCTGTTCGTGTAGCGGCTGCCGCAAACTATCCATTTTATTGGGCAGCTCTAAATCTTCGATGGCTGGGCGGGGCAGATGAGCATTACGTTTGATCGCCTCGCGCTCCATTAGCTCCTCTTCGTCCTGAATGCGGCGAGCCGCAGTCAAAGCCTTGTCGACCTTTAGGGTGACTGAGGCTTGGATCACGGGATCAAGCACCGCTGTGCCTATGCGCTCGGCGGTGGTCTGGTTGAACGCATCTGCCGCAATCATAGCTTCTGCAAAGGTGCTAAATGAGGAACCACGTGCATGCCCCTGGCCGTTGTCGTAGAAGTAGCGTTTCCAGGCGAGCAGGGAGTCGGGGAAGAGCTTCAGGGCTCGCAGCTGCCATGACCAGCCGATCCCAAATTGACGGAATGGGAGTACGGCTAGGGTAGGCATCGAGTGGTACGGCATCTGATCGAGGCGCATGGTTCTTCCTTGCAGATAGGCAATGGTCGCGTCGATAGATACGCGCCGGTGGGATACCCTGCTTTCAACGATTGCAGATATACCCAATGGATAGCACATCGCCAGGATGATTCAACCTACTATCCGAATCCTGATGTTGGTAATTGCGTACTTGCAGTGAGAGACCCCACATCTAATCGCATCGCTCGAGTGTGCACGTACGGGGCGATTTGCCGTCGCGTCAGTCAGTCTCTTCCCAGGTGATACGGAGAGTGCTCACCTTGGATGGAGGTCAGCACAGCTAGGCTTTACCTGATTCATGTCTGCCGGTGTACCTTTGGTAG
This sequence comes from Pseudomonas sp. G5(2012), assembly GCF_000408945.1. NCBI lineage: Bacteria > Pseudomonadati > Pseudomonadota > Gammaproteobacteria > Pseudomonadales > Pseudomonadaceae > Pseudomonas > Pseudomonas sp. G5(2012). Next base: position 4,988 of record NZ_APIO01000121.1, on the reverse strand, counting down.
AGCGATCAAAGCCAATTTCCCTTAAGGCTTTAACCGATTGCTCTGGTTACCACACCCACGGCTAGAGAGGTTTGCCAGGTACTACACGAGGTCACTCTCAGTCGTCGTACATGGCTAATGGGGTGTCCGGGTTCACTAGATCACCACTACGGACACCTCAGGGTGCAGGGAAGGCATTGAAGGGATTGGTGAGGAGTCCCGCATCGTTATTGGAGACCACCTGCAGTCAAGGTGAAATCTGGCGACCTTCTGTCGTCAAATTTTACCTAGTTCGAGAGCCAATCAGTTACAGATCCAGAAATGAATGCCGATAAACGTTTCGTAGAGGGCTTTCCAAGCCTGTTGGGCTTGCGAACGCGAAAACGTGTGCTTCACTCACCTCGTGAATCATTTGGATCAAACCTTAAGCGCAATTGCGATGTTGAAACGATGAATTCTGTTGCATTCGTCGAGTAGTTCATAGGAAAGTGAACTCTGGTGATGAGTTTTTGATCAATCACCAGTAGAATCGCCGGTCGCTTCAGCGCACTGACACCTGAAAGCTACCCTTACCGACCGTTATATTGTGTTCGATGATGCCTTGGAAGCTCGCACCCTGACTGCGAAGCTGACGTGCCCTTTGGACGAGATAGCCATGAGCCTGCAAGCACTGATTTCCCTGTCCCGTAGCCCTGACAAGGTTGACGCTGATCGAAATATCTCTAAGCGCCTGGAGCAATCGCGCCGGCAAATGGAGATCTACGACCGTGAAATTGAGACCCGGATCGCTGCCAAGGTAGTGACTCGCGAGCAGTTGGCGAAGACCTGCAGCCTTTAACCCCTACTTCAAGGAAAGCAGCCGTAAGGCTGCTTTTTTTATGCCTATGACTCCGTATCTCGTATCCCAATTCGCGCAATCCACCATGACCAACCTGGTGCGCGAATGCTTTGGTTACGATTTTCCGGACATCCTGACGAAGCGCCAGGTAGGTTACATATTCAACTACCTGAACCGGCTCGACGCGAAAACCGTACTGCTCGAATTCCAGTACGTGGACAAGGATTTCCTGGAAGATTTCTCGCGCTACTACGCAAAGCGTTATGGCAACGATGGGCACAAATGTGCCCGGATGCATTTCTTCGCCTGTCCCTTAGATCACGGGATGGTCTCTGAGATCCTTGCAGGTGGCCCGAACGCCGATGAACTGGTGAAGACCCTTCAAGACAATTACCTGGGCTTCATGGTGATCAAACCGCTTCCTAAAACCTTCATAGGCAAGACATGCCTTAAGGTGATGGATGATGAGTCCACAGACGACAAACGCAAGCGTCGTCTCAGCCGTAAGTACAAGGTCGATCTGTTCGGGATCAGCCTGAGTGTCGAGTCGCTGGCCTTCCAAGAGCAAGACAAGGTCATCGCCGCCTGTGCAACGACCGCCATATGGTCAGCACTGCATGCTTTGCAGTGGCACAGCATTCGAAGCGTTCATTCGTGTAGCGAAATTACGATGAACGCCCTGAACGACCGCAGCGGCTCGTCCAACAGCTTTCCCAACACAGAGCTGAACGCCGAACAAATGCTGCGCTCTATTGATGCTGAAGGCTTGAGACATCATCAGGAAAACCTTCGCGGCACTGATGAGAAGCGATTCTTTGAGACAGTTGTGAGCCACATCGACAGCCAGCTGCCCCTGATTTTCATTGGAGACGTTTACTCACTGAGCGGGCCTGGCAAGAATAGACCAACGCGTGAAGGCAACCATGCCATTTGCATCGTTGGCTACAAACAGGATCACGAAAAGATTCTGTATATCCACGACGACCGGCTCGGCCCCTATGTCCGAGCCAAGCTGATCCCCACCACAGGCTACTCGATGAAGCGCAAGCCGATGCGAGAGGCTTGGGCATTAGCACTTCAAACGATGAACTCGGACGGCACCTGGAGCGACCCGCTTGAGCTAATCGAGCCTGACGTCCTCATCGTGCCGACAGATAAAAAGGTACGTTTACCGTTCTACTTTGCCTTAGAAACCTGCGACCGAATCAAAAAGCAAGTAGCACTGGATTGGAAGACATGGTTCCCTGCCGAAGAGACCAATGTCGCGGATGACATCTCCTGCCGGATTCGTTTGAGGGAAATCTCACACATTCGTCAGGAGGTGAGAGATCAGAATCTGGACTACAGAACTGCAGTGGCCCGCTCGACAGATTGCGGAGATTCCCGTCTGGAACCACCTGAAAACATAGCTAATCCAGAAGCATCTGAGCCACGCCCAACAGTCCCAATTGAAACCCACGATCCGGCATGCCTAGACGGCGAAGATGCTCCGGAGACCAGACCTGAGGCTCGTCCGGAGGATGAAGAGGCCGACGTTCCACTGATACCTTCACCAGAAGAAGTTGAGCAGTGGCAAAAGGAAAAGGTAAATTTCTTGACGAAGGGCTTTGCCCGGTTCCAATGGGAAGCTCAGTTCTTTTTTGACGCCATTCCGATCTTCAAAATTTACATCGATGCGACTGACGTGCCCCAAGGGGACGCGGTTTCAGCCGTATTTACAGATAACCTGACCCTCGGTACAGGCATACTTAATCTGCTGAGAATGAATCCAACATCAGCGAGCTTCAAAGCGAAAGATGGTCAGTTCTTCCCCTCATTCATGCGCCGCCTCGTCGAAGTGGACGCGTCCATAGACGCCTACCTGGACGAGACCTATGGGGGGCTAAGAGCTCCTCTTTACCTCAAGGCGCAAGAGATCCATGGCCAAGACATCTTCAATAACCCGACCGCTGTCCGACTCTATGATGCACCTAGAACGCCTATTGCTGAATTGAACAGCAAATTCGCCTCTCGCAGAACCACCTACCTCATTTGGGCGGTCGCTAAAGATGGAGCACTGCTCGTCGGCAAAGAGTTCGAGGTAAAGATCGATGGTCGCTTGGAAAAATGCGGCCATCCCAGCATTACCGCGTTCCAACCCGCTCGAATTGCCGGCGAGATGCACAAGGCTGGTAAAGGTTGTTGGCAAATCAACGCCAAATCAGGCCGCTACAGTGGGGACTATCCGAACAGGGATGAACTGCTTCAAAATGCCTTGTATAAATTCCAACAGTTCTTCCCGACTGAGACGTTCATCATCCAGCCTGGTGTTACGCCTGCCGTTATGCCCTCGGCCAATATTCAAGAGGGCGATGCAGACGCTGCAAGCTTTTGAAGCAGTAGGAAAGACTGACGCCCGCCGTTTAACGAACCCGATGGTGACTGCCTATCAACACGCCTTGCGGACGGATGACTTCATAGTCATGACTCGCATAGGGAAGCTGATATGAAACTTCTGACGCCCTGTGGCGAGGTTACGTACCTATGGGCACCATTCAACGCTTTTGCCGCATGCCCCCGCAGTCTAATCAGCTGAGGCCGTAGCATGGCGCAGGCGCTTGGCCTGCTACCAAGACGTGTTCGTCGTGAGCTTTTTTTTCACATCCACTGCTGGTGCCATTGTGCTCTTGGTAGCTACTCTTGCATCTCACCACCACGTGATGGGCTGGAACATGGACGCGCGCTACCACTATCCCCCTGATGTTTTTAACCTACTGGTCGACACCATCCCGCTACTTTGCAAAAGCAAGGCTGATGTCCTGCTGTTCTTGCAGGGAGCAGGAGTGCCCCAAGAAGATCTGGCGCTGATGGCCAACACTGTTAAAACGAATCGTGATTCAGTCAGTACGTTTGCAATAGTTCGCGATGTCCTTGAAAAGCTGAATAAGCGAGGGGATGGAGGCCTGGCAGCTAGGCGCGAAATCATCAAACGAGTGGTGGAATTCGAGGAGTTTTCAGGATGCTGGCCCAACAATGTTCACAAGGCCAAAGCTAACGTGGGAGACCTAGCGCGCATCGTCAATGTTAAAGACTCGTTTACCCGTATGAACCAGCAACGGGAGGCCGCTCAAGCCGAGGTCGCCGCCAAAGCGCGAGCCGAGCGTCAAGCGGCTGTAAAGAGGGATCGTGAACTTGAAGACGTGCGTGATCGACTGAGTGCTCTCTTTGGTATGGATGGAGAACCGCAAAAGCGCGGCAAGCTACTGGAAGGAGTATTGAACGATCTGTTCCGAGCACATGGAATCCTCTTACGAGAAGACTTCAAACGGCTAGATCAATCTGGAAGCGTCGTCGTCGAGCAAATAGATGGAGTCATCGAGTTTGAAGGGCATATCTATCTTGTCGAGATGAAATGGCTCAAGGAACCAGTGGGGGTGAATGATCTCGCGGCGCACATGGTTAGACTGTTTGCGCGGGCAGACGCTCGAGGAATCTTCATATCAAACTCAGATTTTACATCTACCACTATTGCCGAGTGCGTCACTCATTCAACCCAGAAAACGATGGTGCTCTGCACCCTAAGGGAAATAGTGGTGCTGCTCATGAACAAAAGCGACTTAGTCAGGCTCCTGCGAAGTAAGGTGCGTGCTGCAGTGATTGATAAAAAACCCTACCTCGAAAGCCTATAAGAAGGCTTTGTAATTAGCTCAGCTAATTCTGGAGGTGACGTATGAGATGGTTTTTCAAGGACAATGATTGCCGATGCCTGTTGCGGCTGGGATACAGCCCGACTATTGAAGGCTCACGGGCAATGGCCTGATTCGTGAGCCTCTATTGAATGCTCATTGCTACCAACCACAACGGCGGCCTACAGCATGATCCCCAGGCCTAGCCTGGGAGTGACCACTGTCAGAGATCGCATGCAATTTAGATGTGTGATTGATCGACGAAATACCGCTCACATAGCTAGTCCGCGCTGGGCACACCGGCACGAGTAGCGATTCCCTGATCGGCTGCTGCCCTAATCACTACCCGCACGCAGTATGTACTGGCACTATGACTACATTGCAGTGTGTTCAGATTCCCTCACGCGATATCGGGCGGGCTGGTAGACAGCCTCCGGGTTGCGCTATACCGACAAGGATCGTGTTATGCCCAATGATACAGCTCCGCCCGCCGCGCCTTCTTTTGT
>NZ_APIO01000120.1:0-17364 GCF_000408945.1 Pseudomonas sp. G5(2012) | reverse complement strand
AGGCTGCGATCTTTTGATTGTGAATTCCAAGATCAAAAGATCGCAGCCTGCGGCAGCTCCTACAGGGGTTTATGTGCAGTCAGTGAGTTAGAAGAACCCGAGCGGATTGATGTCGTAGCTCACCAGCAGGTTTTTGGTCTGCTGGTAGTGGTCGAGCATCATCTTGTGGTTCTCCCGGCCGACGCCGGACTTCTTGTAGCCACCAAACGCCGCATGCGCCGGGTACAGGTGGTAGCAGTTGGTCCACACGCGCCCAGCCTTGATCGCCCGGCCCATGCGGTACGCGCGGTTGATGTCGCGGGTCCAGAGACCGGCACCGAGGCCGAACTCGCTGTCGTTGGCGATGGCCAGCGCTTCGGCTTCGTCCTTGAAGGTGGTGACACCCACCACCGGCCCGAAGATTTCTTCCTGGAACACGCGCATCTTGTTGTGGCCCTTGAGCAGCGTCGGCTGGATGTAATAGCCGCTGGACAGGTCACCCTCCAGGCGCTCGGCCGCGCCGCCAGTGAGCAGCTCGGCGCCCTCCTCCTGGGCGATGGTCAGGTACGAAAGGATCTTGTCGTATTGCTGTTCGGATGCCTGGGCGCCGACCATGGTCTCGGTGTCCAGCGGGTTGCCGCGCTTGATCTTGACGATCTTCTTCATGACTTCGGCCATGAACGGTTCGTAGATCGATTCCTGCACCAGTGCCCGGGACGGACAGGTGCAGACTTCGCCCTGGTTGAAGAACGCCAGTACCAGGCCTTCGGCGGCTTTTTCGATGAACGCGGGTTCAGCGTTCATGATGTCTTCGAAGAAGATATTCGGCGACTTGCCGCCCAGTTCGACGGTGCTCGGAATGATGTTCTCGGCGGCGCAATGCATGATGTGGGCGCCGACGGGGGTCGAGCCGGTGAAGGCGATCTTGGCGATACGCTTGCTGGTGGCCAGGGCCTCGCCGGCTTCGCGACCGAAGCCCTGGACGATGTTCAGTACACCCGCCGGCAGCAGGTCGGCAATCAATTCGGCGAAGACCATGATCGACAGCGGCGTTTGCTCTGCGGGCTTGAGCACGATGCAGTTGCCCGCGGCCAGCGCTGGCGCGAGTTTCCAGGCGGCCATCAGCAGCGGGAAGTTCCACGGAATGATCTGCCCGACCACGCCCAATGGCTCGTGGAAGTGATAGGCAGTGGTCAGCTCGTTGATCTCGGCGGCGCCGCCTTCCTGGGCGCGGATGCAGCCGGCGAAGTAACGGAAATGGTCGGCCGCCAGGGGTACGTCGGCGTTGAGGGTCTCGCGCACCGCCTTGCCGTTGTCCCAGGTTTCGGTGACGGCGAGGATCTCCAGGTTTTGCTCGATGCGGTCGGCGATTTTCAACAGCACCAGGGAGCGGTCCTGGGCCGAAGTCTTGCCCCAGGCATCGGCGGCGGCATGGGCGGCGTCCAGGGCCTTCTCGATATCGGCGGCGCTGGAGCGCGGGAATTCCGCGATCACTTCACCGTTGACCGGCGAGGTGTTGGTGAAGTACTCGCCATTGGCCGGCGCGACGAATTCGCCGCCGATGAAGTTGCCGTAGCGTGGCTTGAAAGTAACGACGGCGCCAGGTGTTCCGGGTTGGGCGTAGATCATGGTGGGCCTCTGTCTGGGTCGATGCCTGTCGTGTCGACAGGCGATGAACCGATACTAGAGAGCCCCGAGTGCCAGACGAATGCATCGTTGGCAGGAGGGACTCTCGTTATTTGGTCGTATATTTCACACCGCCCCCTCCCCCTGTAGGAGCGAGCATGCTCGCGATGAACCTGAGAACGCCGCGGGGCACCAGACACCCCACGTCATCGTTGACGACCATCGCGAGCAGGCTCGCTCCCACAGGGGTTATGTGGCGGATTCGGATCAGTGCTTGGCGACGAGGTCCTTGGGCAGCTTGAAGGTCCAGAGCATGCCGCCCTGGTTGAAGTCCTTCACCCGCTTGGCCACTTCGCCGCCCCACAGCGGCACGGCGCCGCCCCAGCCGGAGAGCACCGAGACGTACTGCTCGCCGTCCATTTCCCAGGTCACGGGCGAGCCGAGTACGCCGGAGCCGGTCTGGAATTCCCAGACCTTCTCGCCGGTCTTGGCGTTGAACGCCTGCAGGAAACCTTCCGGCGTGCCGGTGAATACCAGGTTGCCCTTGGTGGTCAGCACCCCGCCCCACAGCGGCGCGAAGTTCTTGTGCCGCCACACTTCCTTGCCGGTTTTCGGGTCGATCGCCCGCAGCACGCCGATGTAGTCTTCATTCAATGGCTTGATGGTGAAGCCGGCACCGAGGAACGCCGCACCTTTCTTGTAGGCGATGCCTTCGTTCCAGATATCCATGCCCCACTCGTTGGACGGCACGTAGAACAACCCTGTGTCGCGGTTGTAGGCCATCGGCATCCAGTTTTTCGCGCCGAGGAATGCCGGCGCTACGAACACCGAGCTGCCCTTGGCTTCAGTGCCCGGTGCGCCAGGACGGCTGGCTTCGTTGTAGATCGGCCGGCCGGTTTTATCCAGGCCGGTGGCCCAGGTGATCTTGTCCACGAACGGGAAGCCACGGATGAATTTGCCATTGGTGCGATCGAGCACGTAGAAGAAACCGTTGCGGTCAGCGGTGGCCGCCGCCTTGATCTCCTTGCCGCCCTCGGTGTAGTTGAACGACACCAGTTCGTTGACGCCGTCATAGTCCCAACCGTCGTGGGGCGTGCTCTGGAAGTGCCACTTGATGGTGCCGTCGTCCGGGTTGAGCGCCAGGCGCGACGACGAGTACAGGTTGTCGCCAGGGCGCAGGTGCGAGTTCCACGGTGCCGGGTTGCCGGTGCCGAACAACAGCAGGTTGGTTTCCGGGTCGTAATAACCGCCCAGCCAAGGCGCCGCGCCACCGGTCTTCCACAGGTCACCCGGCCAGGTCTTGCCCGCCTCGCCGCCGGAGATGCCGTTTTCCACGGCTTTGCCGTCCTTGTAGACGTAACCCATGTGGCCTTCGACCGTCGGCCGGGACCATAGCAAAGTACCGTTTTTCGGGTCGTAGGCTTCGATCTTGCCCACCACGCCGAATTCGCCACCAGCCACGCCGGTAATCAGCTTGCCGTTGATCACCAGTGGCGCGGCGCTGATCGAGTAGCCTTCCTTGTGGTCGGCGACTTTCTTGCTCCAGACCACCTTGCCGGTGTCCTTGTTCAGCGCCACGAGCTTGGCGTCGAGGGTGCCGAAGATCACCAGGTCGCCGTACAGCGCGACGCCACGGTTGATCACGTCGCAGCAGGGGCGAATGTCATCCGGCAGGCGCGCGTCGTATTGCCAGAGTTTCTTGCCGGTGCGTGCATCCACGGCGAATACCCGTGAATAGGAGCCGGTCATGTACATCACACCGTCCTTGACCATCGGTTGCGCTTGCTGACCGCGCTGCTTTTCCCCGCCGAAGGAGAAGGCCCACGCCGGTCGCAGCTCCTTGACGTTGTCGACATTGAGGATATCCAGCGGGCTGTAGCGCTGCCCCTGCACACCCAGGCCGTTGGTCACGACCTGCTCGGGGTTCTTGGGGTCCTGGAGAATGTCCTGGTCGGAAACCCCGGCCAATGCCTGACCGGACAACAGCATGGCACTGAGCAACAGGCTCAAGACGAAGGGCTGGCGACGTGCGGGTTGAGTCATGACGGCTTCCTCTGCAGTTTTTTGTTATTTCCGGGAAATTTTCCCGGTCTGGTGCAGATTCTTGGGCGCCGCCGCCCGGACAACAATTGCCCGCAATGTGGAGATTCCTAGTTCCTTGGTACAGGGTTGGATGCTGACCAGCACCGATTCCCTGTGGGAGCGGGCTTGCTCGCGAAAGCGGTGGGTCATTTAGCATGTTCGTGGCTGACACAACGCCTTCGCGAGCAAGCCCGCTCCCACAGGGGATTGGGGTGGGTCAGTTGTTTGCGGCGGAATCGACTCGCGTCATCTGCGCACGCTCGTATCGCGGGTACAAATGACTGACGCTGCGAATCAGCTCGTAGCGGCTCAGGCTGATCCCGGCGAACCGTTCGGGAATCGGGCTGCGGATCATCTCGCTCATGTCGCTACCATTGGCCGCACCGTCGCGCATCAATTGATCGAGCCAGCCCAGGTAATCGCGCATCTGTGCGAAGGGTTGCGGATCACTGGCCAGCGGGCCGTGACCGGGCACGATCAGTTTCCACGGCAAAGACTGCAGAGTCGCGATATCGGCCAGCCACACCGACAGCCCCGGACTGTTGGGCGTGGTCAGTGCCCGTTGATAAAACACCAGGTCGCCGGCAAACAGCACGCCGGTTCGCTGGTCGAGAATAGCCAGATCCGCACCCGTATGCCCACCCAGGCTCAGCAGGCGCAGATCGTGATTCCCAAAACTTTCCACACCAGGCGCCAGCGCCCGGTTCGGCAACACCACTTCGGTGCCGCGCATCCAGTCGCCCACCAGCCGGTACATGTTCTCGGCCATGGCATCGCCCTGCTTTTGCAGTAACTCAGTGGTGCCGGCCAGGGCGCCGATCGGCACGTCGGTAAACGCCTGGTTGCCCAGCACATGATCAGGATGATGATGGGTCAACAGGACCTGGATCACCGGCTTGTCGGTGGTCGCCGCTATGGCCCGGCGCATGGCCTCGCCGTAACGTCTGGACGGCCCGGTATCGATCACCACCACGCCGCGCTCGGTAACGATGAATGCCGTGTTGACGATGTTGCCGCCATTGTCCTTGGCAAAATTATCGGTGCTGCCTTCCAGCAACCAGGTGTCTTCGGCGATTTGCCTGGGCTTGAGCGAATATTCGAGATCGGCCATGGCTGGCAGGCCCAGGCCGAGCAACAACAGCAGCATCCAGCGCATGACAGGCTCCTTGAATTCAGGGGATCGACGCATCGAATTGGTTGCCGCTGTTATCGCGTAGCAACAGGCGCGTCTGCCCTGCCCCTTCGATATCAAAGGCCAGGCTGGGGTTTTCGCTGACGGCGGGGAACAGTTCGAGACGGGCCAGCAGTTGATCGTGCTGATCGCGCAGCTCGGCATGTTCGAGGAAAAATTCCGGGATGCCACTGACCATCCCGTTGTCCATCGGATGCGCTACCTGCACGCGCACGCGGCTGAATTCACCACGAGGATAACGACGGCCGAGCACCTCACCGACATGCTCTTCCCAACCCGCCTCAGTGCGCACCACGCTTGGCGCGGTACAGCCGCCACCCGCGGCGTCGATCAGGGTCGACCCCACATGCCACACGCCGTCACGGGTCAGTACCGCCGCGCGCAAAGGCGTCGCCTGTTCGACGCGGATGCGGATCGACAGCCATGGCAGCACGCCACTGAGCGGCTGGAAATCGACGATTTTCGGCAAGGGGTTGAGTTCAGCCCAGGCGAGGATCCTGACCACTTCGCCCTTGAAGGCTCGGGCATCGATTTCCAGCGGCACTTGACGTGCGTCTTCGGCGAACGGTGGCGCCAGCAGCTTGACCCGCTCATCGAACACGAACGGCGCCTCACCGAGCATTTGCTTGTGATAGAAGGCCCACATCACCGACGGCACCGGGTCTTTGCCGGGATCGACAGCGCCCGCATGGGCCGCCAGGCTCAAACAGCAGGCCAACAGACAACTCCTTTGCCAATTCATCGCCTGCTCCTATTGGTACATTTCGGGCACGTCGTAGCGCAAGCCGTACTGGCCGTAGATGGTTTTCACCGAACCCTCGCGGATCAGGCTTTCCAGCGCCTCCTCCACGGCATAGGCCAGTTGCCGGTTGCTTTCGTGGACGGCCATGCCGATCTCCCAGAGTTGCTTGCCCATGTTCGGGTAAGCGTTTTCTGCCAGGGCCAATTGCGGGTCGGCGGCTTCGTGCACCTGCCAGTCGATTTCGCCACGCATGGCCATGACGGCGTCGACCTCACCGGCCTTCATCGCCGCAAACGCCTGAGGCACGCCCGGGTAGTGGCGGGTCTTGCCGGCGAGCATGCCGTTGAACACCGAGGTCAGGTAGAACGAAGGCACGCTGTCGACTTCGACGCCGATCGGGTGCTGTTCAAACACCGCGACGCTGGCGACCTTGTCCAGCCGGCGGCGGTCGTAAGCGACTTGCCATTGCTCGTTCTGGTAAGGGCCGAACATCACCACATGGCCGTTTTCCATCTCGCCGAATTCGTTGCGTTTCTGCGCGTAATCGCGGTCATAAGGCACCCGCATCATCAGGTCGGCCAGTTGCTGATTGTGCAGTGGGCTGGGACGCCAGATGTAATCGCGCAGGTCATCGTCGAGCTTTTCCCCGGCGGGCGCCCAGATCAGCGTCAAACGCACACCCAGGGCCTTAGCCAGCGCCTGGGCCAGTTCCACGTCCACGCCCCGGGGCTGGCCCGCGTCTTCAAAACTGTAGGGGGCGAAGTCCTTGTAGACCGCCACTTTCAGCTCACCGGCGGCGATCATTTCGTCATAGTTGCGAACCTGCGCCTGCACCGACTGGCAGCACAGCCACACAGCGCTGATCAACACCGCGAGCAGGCGCATGGGTCACTCCTCGACGTGGACGCTGTCCAGATAAGTACGCACCGCCCACAGGGCTTCCTGGCTCAGGTAATCAGCCATTTTCGGCATGTAGACCCGACCATCACGCACCGCGCCGTGGCGTACTCGTTCGACGAACCACTCATCACCGGCATCCGCGACATCGAGCATGCGCAAATCGGGGGCGATGCCACCGGACTTGGCTTCCAGGCCATGACAGGCCGCGCAGTTCTGGTTGTAGGCCGACGCGCCGATTTCCACCGCCTTATCATGTTCCGGGGAAGTACGGTAAGGGTTCACCGCTGCCCAGCCATCGGCATCGAGCGGTACGCCGGCATCCTTGATCGGGGTCAGGCCCTGGGTGGCGACGGCCTGCGGCACCACATTGCCGTGGGCCCAGACGGAACCCGCACTGATAAGACCGACCAGCAGCCCGGTCACGAGCAAGGCGTTGCGTTTTGTTGTCATTGTTATGCCCTCAGGATTGCACGCAAGACCTCTTGGCAGAGGCTATGGCAGCCATCTTAGAAACCCCATGGCATGCACCCCATGCTGCTTTGGTGGTCGGCGCCTAATCCCTTGGTAGTAAGGCCTTGGAGGGACACCTAAATCAGGTGGCACATGGGAAGTTTTCCCGGCAACGGCGGGACATTTTCCGTATCCGCCGTCCGCCCCGGCGCCCCACCCTGTGCAGGTCAAAACCTCCACTGGGAACTGCAACCATGACAATAAGATCGCTACCCGCCCTTTCCCCCTTGACCGTCGCCGTACACGCTTTTTTGCTGGTCGGCAGCCTGTCCCTGAGCCCTGCCGGATTCGCCGAGACCGCACCGGCCAGCGCCACCCGTAACGTGAGTTGGGAAGACATTGCCAACGATCACCTGACCACCAAGGACGTGCTGCAGTACGGGATGGGCACTAACGCCCAGCGCTGGAGCCCACTGGCCCAGGTCAACGACAAGAACGTGTTCAAGCTGACTCCGGCCTGGTCTTACTCCTTCGGCGACGAGAAACAGCGCGGCCAGGAATCCCAGGCGATCGTCAGCGACGGCGTGGTCTACGTCACCGGCTCGTATTCGCGGGTATTCGCCCTCGATGCCAAGACCGGCAAGCGCCTGTGGACCTACAACCATCGCCTGCCGGACAACATTCGGCCGTGCTGCGACGTGGTCAACCGCGGCGCGGCGATCTATGGCGACAAAATCTACTTCGGCACCCTAGATGCTCGGCTGATCGCCCTGGACAAGAACACCGGAAAAGTCGTGTGGAACAAGAAGTTCGGCGACCACGCCGCGGGCTACACCATGACCGGCGCGCCGGTGCTGATCAAGGACAAGGCCAGCGGCAAGGTGCTGTTGATCCATGGGAGTTCCGGTGACGAGTTCGGCGTGGTCGGCCAGCTCTTCGCCCGGGATCCGGACACCGGCGAGGAAGTCTGGATGCGGCCTTTCGTCGAAGGCCATATGGGCCGCTTGAACGGCAAGGACAGCACCCCGACCGGCGACGTAAAGGCGCCGTCGTGGCCGAACGATCCGACCACCGAAACCGGCAAGGTCGAAGCCTGGAGCCATGGTGGCGGCGCGCCTTGGCAGAGCGCCAGTTTCGATGCCGAAACCAACACCATCATCGTCGGCGCCGGTAATCCAGGCCCATGGAACACCTGGGCGCGCACCTCAAAGGACGGCAACCCACACGATTACGACAGCCTCTACACCTCTGGCCAGGTCGGCGTCGACCCGAGCACCGGCGAAGTGAAATGGTTCTACCAGCACACGCCGAACGATGCCTGGGACTTCTCCGGCAACAACGAATTGGTGCTGTTCGACTACAAGGACAAGGACGGCAAAACGGTCAAGGCCACCGGCCACGCCGACCGCAACGGCTTCTTCTATGTGGTCGACCGAAACAACGGCAAATTGCAGAACGCCTTCCCCTTCGTCGACAACATCACCTGGGCCAGCCACATCGATCTCAAGACCGGCCGCCCGGTGGAAAACGAAGGCCAGCGTCCGGCCAAGCCGTTGCCGGGGGAAACCAAGGGCAAGCCCGTGGAAGTCTCGCCGCCGTTCCTCGGTGGCAAGAACTGGAACCCCATGGCCTACAGCCAGGACACCGGGCTGTTCTATATCCCGGGCAACCAGTGGAAAGAGGAATACTGGACCGAAGAGGTCAACTACAAGAAAGGCTCGGCCTATTTGGGCATGGGTTTCCGCATCAAGCGCATGTACGACGATCACGTCGGGACGTTGCGGGCGATGAACCCGACCACCGGCAAAGTGGTCTGGGAGCACAAGGAACACCTGCCGCTGTGGGCCGGCGTGCTGGCGACCAAGGGCAACCTGGTGTTCACCGGTACCGGCGACGGGTTCTTCAAGGCCTTCGATGCCAAGACCGGTAAGGAACTGTGGAAATTCCAGACCGGCAGCGGCATCGTTTCCCCACCGATCACCTGGGAGCAGGACGGCGAGCAGTACATCGGCGTGACCGTGGGCTACGGCGGCGCGGTGCCGTTGTGGGGCGGCGACATGGCGGAGCTGACCAAGCCGGTGGCTCAAGGCGGATCGTTCTGGGTGTTCAAGATTCCGAGCTGGGATAACCAGACCGCGCAAAAATAACACCCCAACACCTGATCGTTCCCACGCTCTGCGTGGGAATGCAGCCCCGGACGCTCTGCGTCCGTTCGGCAATCTCACGCCCAAGAGAACCCTGCCATGAAATACCTGCCGCTGTTTCTTCTACTGACCCTGCAGCTGGTCCACGCCGACGACGGCGGCGACACCCCACTGATCATCAACGGCTGCACCATCGCCGAACACAGCCAATGCCCCGGCGCCAAACTCAAGGGCGCCAACCTGCGTAACCAGGACCTGCGCAACATGAACCTGAGCGGTGCCGACCTGCGCGAGGCCGACCTGCGCCACGCCCGCCTCGACCTGGCCAACCTGGAACAGGCCCAGCTACAGGGCGCCAACCTGACCCGCGCCAGCCTGCAACAAAGCAATGTGCGCCTGGCTGATTTCACCGGCGCCACGCTGGTGGCAATCCAGGGCTGGGGGCTGTTCGCCCAGGGCGCGCAATTCGAGAACGCCGACCTCAGCGCCGCCGACCTGCAATTCGCGCGGCTGTCCGGGGCCAGGTTGCACAACGCCAACCTGGGCGCCGCCGATCTGGAGATGACCTGGCTGAGCAAGGCCGATCTCAAGGGCGCCAACCTCAGCGACGCCAACCTGCAAGAGGCCAAGTTGGGCGAAAGCAACCTGGAAAACGCCAACCTCGGCGGCTCGCGCCAGCATTATGCGAATTTCCAGGATGCGAACATGGAGGGCTGCACGGGGTGCCCGACGACATGGGACAGGTGAGCACTTAATCACTGTGGGAGCGAGCCTGCTCGCGAAAGCGGAGTGACAGTAAACACATGCATCGACTGACACACCGCTTTCGCGAGCAGGCTCGCTCCCACAGGGGGATTTGCGTTGCCCGTGATAGCGCGTCAGCCCGCCTTGCGCACCACCCCCATATCAATCCCCAGATGCACCAGCTCGGCATGGGAGCTCACCTGCAACTTGCTCTTGAGCAACGTCAGGTGATTGGAAACGGTCTTGCTGCTGATGCTCAACTGCTCGGCGATCTGCCGCGTGGGGGTGCCTTTGGCGAGCATCACGAAAATCTCCAGCTCGCGCTGGGTCATGCTCTGCAAGCGCGGGTCGCTGGCGTCCTGCTGGCGATGGCAGGCCAGTTGAGTGGCCAGCGGTTGTTCGATGTAGGCATGGCCTGCGAGCACGCGCCGCACCGCCTCGATCAACACTTCTGGCGCCGAGCTCTTGGTCAAATATCCCGATGCCCCTGCCTCCAGTGCCTGACGCACCAGCGGCAGTTCATCGTGCATGCTGAAAAACAGCACCCGCAATTGTGGCAGGCGTTGCCGCAGCCGCCGAGTGGTTTCCAGGCCACTGATACCCGGCAGGCCGAAATCCATGATCACCAGGTGCGGCACGCTGTCCTGAACCCGCAGCAACGCCTCCTCGCCCGTTGCCGCCTCGCGTACTTCCATCGTCGGCAACAGCGCTCGCAACAAGCTGGCGTAGCCCTGGCGGACTACCGCATGGTCATCGACCAGCAGAATACTCATGAAACCTCCAAAGGCACGCTCAAGGTTAGCGCCCAACCGGCGCCGGGCTGGCTGATGATGCGCAACTCAGCGCCCAGGCTGCGGGCGCGTTCGCGCATCGAATACAGCCCGACACCGGGGCGCTGTGGTTGCTCCGCACCGCGACCGTTATCGCGCACCAGCAGGCGCAAGCGTGCGCCGTGATGTTGCAGGCGCACCCGCACCTGACTGGCGTCGGCATGCCGGGTGATGTTGGTCAGGGCTTCTTGCAGCAATCGGTACAGATGGGTTTTGTCCGGCCCCGACAGCGCCGGTAACTGCGCACTGAGCCGCAGCCGACAATCAATACCCTGCCGGCCTTGCCATTGCTCCACCAGCAACGTGATGGCTTCGGCCAACGGCAAGTGTTGCAGGACCACCGGATAGAGGTTGTGCACCAGGGCCCGAAAGCCTTGTTGAAGGTGTTCGCAGTTGTGCTCCAGTTCGCGCATCGTGCGCTCGACGGTCTGCGGTTGATCGGCCGCCAGGCGCAACAGGCACGCCTGCGCACGGATCCCGGCCAGGTACTGGCCGAGATCGTCGTGCAGGGTCTGGGCCAGCTGGGTACGTTCCTGTTCCTGCACCGCCAGCAAGGCCTGGGTCAGCCGGGCATTATCGCTACCAGCCTGTTCCAGCGCGACGGTCATGCGGTTGAAATGCGTCGCCAGTTGCCGCGCCTCCGGCCCCCCTTCTGGACGCAGGCGCACTGTGAGCTGTCCGGCACACACCTGCTGGAACGCCCGCAGCAGCTCATCGAGCAGACCCATGCCACGACGCACCGCCCAGCGGATGGTCAGCAGACTGACCACCAGGGCCATCGCACACAGGCTGAGCAGTTGTTGCACGGAGTCCCAGACTTCGTCGATTTCATCCCGTGGATCAAGCGCAATCTGCACCCGTCGGCCATCCGCCAGATCGAGGATTCTGGCGCCATGACGCACTTCGGCGAACAGCAGGCGGCCCAGCCAGGCATCGAGCCCGCCTTGCACGGCTAGCGGTGGCTGTTCCTCCGGCCCCAGCCAGCGTACGCGGACGTGACGCAGGCCTTGGGTCAGCCGCGGTTGCAGGCTGATCGGGTCACGTTCGGCGGTTTCGCTCAGGTACTCGACCACCGCTTCGGCCGATTGCAGCTCACGTTCCACGTCCTGCAGCGCTTGATGCACCAACAACGTCATGCAAGCCAGGGTCACCAGCGCAAAAAAACCGCAGACCCACAGATTGATCCGCCACAGGGCTGACATGCCTAGCGCCCCGGTGTCGCGGGCATGACCTGCAGCGCCACGGGACGCGAGCCGTGGAGCCGGTCGACGCCGATCAGGGTCAGGATCAGCAAAAACGGCAGGAGCAGTGCCTTGACGATACGCATGGTCAATCCCCTCCAGAGCAGTGGCCGTTGTTGATCATGCTAAAACCGCGCCGCCCGGCGCGGGCTACTACCTTGGTACTGGCTGCTTGGTACTTTCTGCATATTTCCCCGGCGGCATGGGCTTCCTATGCTGGCGCTACCTGTAATGGAGTGCCCTATGCGCCAGCTTGCCCCTTACGCCCTGATCTACCTGCTGGCGATTGCCTGCGCCGCCGGGCTGGTCACCCAAAGCCAGGCGGCGGACGCGCCGTTGCAGGTACGGATCGGCTACCTGGGCTATCGCCCGGACCCTGGCCCGCTGCTGTCGAACGTCATCCCCGAACCCAGCGACGCCGGGTTGCGCGGCGCCGAACTGGCGATCACCGACAGCAACAGCACCGGGCGTTTTCTCAAGCACGCCTACAGCCTGGTCAGCGCCAGCGTCGACAGTCCCGAAGCCTTGCTCAGCGCCGCAAAAAACCAGCACGACCAAGGCCTGCGCCTGTTCGTGGTGAACGCACCTGCCAGCAGCCTGAGCCAACTTAGTGCAGCGCTGCCCGATAGCCTTCTGTTCAATGCCGGCAGCCCCGACGACAGCCTGCGCAGCACCGATTGCTTGCCCAACGTGCTACACAGCCTGCCGAGCCGGGCGATGCTCGCCGACGCGTTGGCGCAATTTCTGGTAGTGCGCAAATGGCAGCGGGCGCTGCTGATCGTTGGCCCGACCGGCGACGATCAAGCCTATGCCGCGGCCCTGCGCCGCGCGGCCAAGCGCTTTGGCTTGCAACTGGTGGCGGAAAAACCCTGGAGCTTCGATAACGATCAACGGCGCAGCGCCCAGGCCGACATGCCGCTGTTCACCCAGACCGCCGAATACGACGTGGTGCTGGTGGCCGATGAGCGCGGTGATTTCGGTGAGTACGTGCCGTACCAGACCTGGTACCCGCGGCCGGTTGCCGGTACCCAGGGCCTGACCCCGGTGGGTTGGCACAAGACCGTGGAAACCTATGGCGCCGCACAACTACAGAAACGCTTCGAAGCCTTGGCCGGGCGCTGGATGAATGACCGTGACTTTGCGGCCTGGATCGCCGTGCGCAGCATCGCCAGCGCCGTCAGCAAGTCGCGGCAAACCGAGCCGATGGCCATCCGCGACCTGGAAATCAGCGATCAATTGCCGCTGGACGGTTTCAAGGGACGCAAGCTCAGTTACCGCCCGTGGAACGGCCAACTGCGCCAACCGATTCCGATCGTGCAGCCGCGGGCCCTGGTCAGCACCTCACCCCAGGACGGCTTCCTGCACCCCTTCAACGAGATGGACAGCCTGGGTTACGACAAGCCCGAGGTCAGTTGCCGCTTTCCCTGAATACAACAACTACAACAAGGAAACTGCCATGCGCCGCACTCTGATTTCCTGCGCCCTGCTGCTCGCCACGGGCCATGCCGCCGCCAGCACCGCCTGGGTCTCCAATGAAAAGGACAACAGCCTGAGCCTGATCGACATGCAGACCCTGCAAGTCACCGACACCCTCGCTGTCGGCCAGCGCCCCCGTGGCCTGTTGCTGTCCCATGACAACAAGTTGCTGTACATCTGCGCCAGCGACTCGGACCGGGTCCAGGTGATGGACGTGGCCACCCGCAAGATCATCAAGGAACTGCCCTCGGGTAAAGACCCCGAGCAATTCGCCCTGCACCCTAACAATCGCTGGCTGTACGTCTCCAACGAAGACGATGCGCTGGTCACGGTGATCGACACCGAGACGTCCAAGGTCCTCGGGCAGATCAACGTCGGTGTCGAGCCTGAAGGCATGGCCGTCAGCCCTGACGGCAAGTGGGCGGTCAACACCAGCGAAACCACCAACATGCTGCACTGGATCGACACCAGCACCCAGACCCTGGCCGACAGCACGCTGGTGGATCAAAGGCCGCGCTTCGTCGAATTCAACAACGACGGTTCGCAGCTCTGGGCCTCGGCGGAGATCGGTGGCACGGTGACGATTCTCGACGTCGCCCACCGCAACATCCTCAAGACCCTGAACTTCCAGATCAAGGGCGTGCACCCGGACAAAGTGCAGCCGGTGGGCATCAAGCTCAGCGCCGACGGCAAGTACGCCTTCGTTGCCCTGGGGCCGGCCAACCACGTGGCGGTCGTCGACGCCAAGACTTTCGAGATCCTCGATTACCTGCTGGTGGGCCGACGTGTCTGGCAACTGGCTTTCACCCCCGATCAAAAGCAGTTGCTCGCCACCAATGGCGTCAGCGGCGATGTCTCGGTGATCGATGTCGACAACCTCAAGGTCAGCAAATCGGTGAAGGTCGGACGTTATCCCTGGGGCGTGGTGGTGACCCCATGAACGCCCTGGAAGTCAGCGACCTGAGTTTTGCCTACGGGCCTCGGGAGGCCTTGCGCCAGGTGAATTTCAGCCTCGCACCCGGGCGTTTCGCCGCGCTGCTGGGGCCTAACGGCGCCGGCAAATCAACCCTGATCGCTTTGCTCACCCGCCTCTATGACCTGCAGCACGGCGATATCCGGGTCGGCGGCTGTTCATTGCGCAGCGCCCCGCGTCCGGCGCTGAAACAGCTGGGTGTGGTGTTCCAGCAAAGCACCCTGGACCTGGACCTGAGCGTCGAGCAGAACCTGCGTTATCACGCCGCGCTGCATGGCTTGTCCCGCCGCGAGACCGGCTTGCGGGTCGATGCGGAACTGGCTCGCCAGGCCCTGGACGAGCGCCGTGGCGAACGGGTGCGCGAACTCAATGGCGGCCATCGCCGCCGGGTGGAAATCGCCCGCGCGCTGTTGCATGAACCGCGTCTGTTGCTGCTCGACGAAGCCAGCGCCGGCCTCGATCCGGCCAGTCGCCTGGCGCTCAACCTGCACATTCGCACGCTGTGCCACGAGCAGCACATCAGCGTGCTCTGGACCACTCATCTGCTCGACGAAGTGCAGCCCGGCGATGACTTGTTGATCCTTCACCAGGGCCGCCTGGTAGCCAGCGGACAGGCCGACGCACTGAGCCTGGAATACGGTGGCGACCTGGGCTCGGCCTTCACTCGCCTGACCACTCCAGGAGCTGCCCAATGAACGCCTACTGGCAATGCTTGCGCGGTATCGTCCTGCGCGAGTGGCTGCGCTTCGTACTGCAACGCACGCGGTTTCTCAGCGCCCTGGTGCGGCCGTTGCTGTGGTTATTGGTGTTCGCCGCGGGGTTTCGCGCGGCACTGGGAATCGCCATCATCGAACCCTATGACACCTACATTCCGTATGAGGTCTACATCATCCCGGGACTGGCCTGCATGATCCTGCTGTTCAACGGCATGCAAGGGTCACTGTCGATGGTCTATGACCGCGAGATGGGCAGCATGCGCGTACTGCTTACCAGCCCCCTGCCCCGAACCTTCCTGCTGTGCAGCAAGCTGCTGGCCACTTCGCTGATCTCGCTGCTGCAGGTCTATGCCTTCCTGGCGATCGCCTGGCTCTACGGCGTGCGACCGCCAGCCATGGGTTTGCTGGTTGCCCTGCCGGCGCTGTTGCTGGTGGCGTTGATGCTCAGCGCACTGGGCCTGTTGCTGTCGAACGCTATCCGCCAGTTGGAGAACTTCGCCGGGGTAATGAACTTCGTGATCTTCCCGCTGTTTTTCCTGTCTTCAGCGCTGTATCCGCTGTGGAAAATGCGCGAAGCCAGCGAGTGGTTGTACTGGCTATGCGCGGTGAACCCGTTCAGCCATGCGGTGGAGCTGGTGCGCTTTGCCTTGTACGAACGATTCAATCCGCTGGCGCTGGCGGTGTGCGTAGGGTTGACCCTGCTGTTCGCCCTGCTCGCCGTGCTCACCTTCAACCCACAACACGCGGCCCTGCGCAAATCCAGCTGACACTCCCTGATCATCCCCTCGCCACAGAAAACTTACTACTTTAGTACTGGTTTTACCTGTCTATCGTCGCATTCCCAACGCAGCGCGACTGGCATGTAATGGGTTCATAACTATAAGGACCTACCCCATGCCGCGTGCCCGACGTCACCTGTTGCGTCCCACACTCGCTGCGTTGTCGCTGAGCCTGTGGCTGGGCGGTGTACACGCCCAAACCCCGCTGTTTTCCCATGACGGCTATCGCATCGACCTGTACCGCAGCCCTACGCCGGACGTGATGCAGGACGCGACCATCATCGATACACCCATCCTGCAAAATCTGCTTGAACAGGACCTGCGCCCGGTGCTGATCGACGTCTACCGCCGCCAATGGCTGCAAGGCCGCTTCATCGAAGACCAACTCCACGAAAACCTGCCCGGCAGCCATTGGCTGGCCAACACGGGCGACGGTGAGCTGACGCCGCAGTGGCAGGCGTATTTCGCCGACAACCTGAAAAAACTGACGGCCGGCAACCCGACGCAACCGCTGGTCTTCTACTGCCGCTCCGATTGCTGGTTGAGCTGGAATGCGGTCAAACGCGCGGCCAGCCTGGGCTATAAATCACTGTATTGGTATCGCGATGGCCTCGACGCCTGGCAGGCTGCCAGGCTGCCGGTCACGCCAGCCCAGCCCGAACCCTTTCCCTGAGCTTTACGCGTGCGTGTTGTTGCCACACCATAATCAAAATAATGAGGTGAAAGGCCATGTACAAAATTCTGATTGCCGACGATCACCCGCTGTTTCGCGAAGCCATACACAACGTCATCAGCGATGGCTTTGCCGGTAGCGAGGTGATGGAGACCGCCGACCTCGACAGTGCCCTCGCGCTGACCCAGGAACACGATGACCTGGACCTTATCCTGCTCGACCTGAACATGCCCGGCATGCACGGGCTCAATGGCCTGATCAACCTGCGCAACGAAGCGCCGACCATTCCCGTGGTCATCGTCTCCGCCGAGCAGGACAAACAGATCGTCCTGCAAGCCATCACTTACGGCGCGGTGGGTTTCATCACCAAATCCTCGCCACGTGCGCAGATGACCGAAGCGATCCAGCAGATCCTCAACGGCAATGTCTACCTGCCGCCGGACATCATCCGCACCGCAAAAAGCAGCACGCACCGGCGGATGAACGATGCCCCGAGCTTCCCGCCGGAACTGCTCCAGGCCCTGACCCGCAAGCAACTGCAGGTCCTGGAGCGCATGACCAAGGGCGAATCGAACAAACAGATCGCCTATACCCTGGAAATCGCCGAAACCACGGTGAAGGCCCACGTCTCGGCGATCCTGCGCAAGCTCAACGTGCACAACCGCGTGCAGGCGATCCTGAGTGCCGGGGATATCGATTTCGGCTCATATCTGCGCCGGTGACCTGATCGTTCCCACGCTCTGCGTGGGAATGCCTCAACGGACGCTGCGCGTTCGGCGCTTAAAGGGACGCGGAGCGTCCCGGGCTGCATTCCCAC
>NZ_APIO01000119.1:0-16862 GCF_000408945.1 Pseudomonas sp. G5(2012) | reverse complement strand
CAGGAATGGATATGTACGCGTCAACAAACAATAGATCGTCTGTCAGGACGCCTTCGCCGGCAAGCCGGGCTCCTACAGTAAATCGGGTATGTCCGCGAGGGATTGGTCGGCTGGCGGGCCGCCTTCGCCGGCAACCCGAAACTCCGCAGACAACGGGCACAAAAAAGCCGCATGAAAACCCGAAGGTTCTCATGCGGCTTTTTCGGTTTGGCGACTATTAAGCCTTGGCAGCCGGCCGCTTGTCCTCGACCTTCCACTTGCCACCGTCGTAGAACGCCTTCCAGCCAGTCGGCTTACCGTCGACTTCGGACTGTACGTATTGCTCCTTGGTCTTGCGGCTGTAACGGATCACGGCAGGCAGGCCATCCGGATCTTTCTTTGGCGCTTCGCACAGGAAGTGGTACTTCGGATCGATCTCATCCTTGTGCGGCACGATCTCGAGCACCAGCGGTGCGCGGGTCTCGCGGTTTTTCGGGAACTGGCTGGCGGCCAGGAACAGGCCCGACGCACCGTCGCGCAGGATGTAGGTGTCGTTGACCTTTTCGCATTTCAGCTCAGGCATTTTCACCGGATCCATCTTCGGCGGCGCCGCATCACCACTTTTCAGCAGTTTGCGGGTGTTCTTGCAGGTCGGGTTGGTGCAACCGAAGAACTTGCCGAAACGGCCGGTCTTGAGCTGCATCTCGCTGCCGCACTTGTCGCATTCCAGGCTCGGACCTTCATAGCCCTTGATGCGATAGGTGCCTTCTTCGATTTCATAACCATCGCAATCCGGATTGTTACCGCAGATGTGCAACTTGCGCTTCTCGTCCAGCAGGTAGGCGTCCATTGCCGTGCTGCAGATCGGGCAGCGGTGCTTGCCACGCAGCACCAGCGATTCCGACTCACCCTCGTCGTCTGCGGCGATTTCATCGCCCGGCACCAGGTTGACGGTCGCCTTGCAGCGTTCTTTCGGTGGCAGGCTGTAGCCCGAGCAACCGAGGAACACGCCGGTCGACGCGGTACGAATCTGCATCGGACGCCCGCAAGTGGTGCACGGAATATCCGTCATCACTGGCTGGTTGGCGCGCATGCCACCGTCCGGACTCTCGGCTACCTCGAGTTTCTTCTTGAAGTCGCCGTAGAACTCATCGAGCACGTTTTTCCAGTCGCGTTCGCCCTGGGCCACGTCGTCGAGGTGCTCTTCCATGCCGGCGGTGAAGCCGTAGTCCATCAGGTTGGAGAAGCTTTCGGCCAAGCGCTCGGTGACGATGTCGCCCATCTTTTCCGAATAGAAGCGACGGTTGTGCAGCGCCACGTAGCCGCGGTCCTGGATGGTCGAAATGATCGCCGCGTAGGTCGAAGGACGACCGATGCCGCGTTTTTCCATTTCCTTGACCAGGCTGGCTTCCGAGTAACGCGCCGGTGGCTTGGTGAAGTGCTGGGTCGGATCAAGCTTGATCAGCTTCATCGCGTCGCCCTGGGCCATGTCCGGCAGTACGTCGTCGTCGCCCGGCTTGGCGATTTGCGGCATGACGCGGGTGTAGCCGTCGAACTTGAGGATACGGCCCTTGGCACGCAGCTCGAAGTCGCCGGCACCGACGGTGACCGTGGTCGACAGGTATTGCGCCGGCAGCATCTGGCAGGCGAGGAACTGGCGCCAGATCAGCTCGTAGAGGCGCTCTGCATCACGCTCCATGCCCGACAGCTTGCTTGGCTCAGTGTTGGCGTCAGACGGACGAATCGCTTCGTGAGCCTCTTGTGCGCCTTCCTTGCTGCTGTAGACGTTCGGGTTTTCCGGCAGGTACTTCTTGCCGAACTCGCTTTCAATATAAGTACGCGCCATCGCCACGGCATCGGCCGAGAGATTGGTGGAGTCGGTACGCATGTAGGTGATGTAGCCGGCTTCGTACAGACGCTGGGCCATCATCATGGTTTTCTTCACGCCAAAGCCCAGGCGGTTACTCGCGGCCTGCTGCAAGGTGGACGTGATGAACGGGGCCGACGGCTTGCTGCTGGTCGGCTTGTCTTCGCGCTTGACGATGCTGTAGCTGGAAGACTTGAGCTTCTCCAGCGCCGCCATGGCCTGGGCTTCGTTGAGCGGCTTGAAGGCTTCGCCCTTCTCCCGAGCCACGTCGAAACGCACGGTCGCGCCCTTGGCGGTGCCGAGGTCGGCGTGGACTTCCCAGTACTCTTCCGGGATGAACGCGCGGATTTCACGCTCGCGCTCCACCACCAGCTTCACGGCAACCGACTGCACACGACCGGCGGACAGGCCACGGGCGATCTTGGCCCACAGCAGCGGCGACACCATGTAACCCACCACGCGGTCGAGGAAACGACGCGCCTGCTGGGCGTTGACCCGATCGATGTCCAGCTCGCCTGGCTGGGAAAAGGCTTCCTGGATCGCCTTCTTGGTGATTTCGTTGAACACCACGCGCTTGTAGCGGCTGTCGTCACCACCAATGGCTTCGCGCAGGTGCCAGGCAATGGCTTCCCCCTCGCGATCCAAGTCGGTTGCGAGATAGATGGTGTCAGCATCCTTGGCGAGCCGGCGCAGCTCTTCGATGACCTTTTCCTTGCCCGGAAGGATCTCGTACTTGGCTTTCCAGCCGTGATCGGGATCGACACCCATGCGCGCGACCAGCTGCTTGCGCGCCTTTTCCTTCGGCGACAAGGCCGGCGCTTCGCCCGCGGCAGCCTTGCCGCGCTTGGCGGCTGGCTCTTTGCTGGCGCTAGCCGAACCGCTGGTGGGCAGGTCTCGGATATGGCCGATACTCGACTTCACCACGTATTCGTTGCCCAAATACTTGTTGATGGTCTTGGCCTTAGCCGGGGATTCCACAATGACCAGCGATTTGCCCATGGATCAGAAAATTCCTGAATTCTAGAAGTGAAAGGCGGTTGGCGCCTGACGCGGCACCGCTATATATAGTGGCTACAAGGTGAGGTCAAGCGCAGGGTTTTGCGCGCACTCAGCTTATGGCTTGTTAAAAAGGCTTGGCTCGGCTTGCACCAAAGCAAAGCGCGGCACCTGTTCGCCGTCAACCTCGACCGACTCCAGGAACATGCTCAAGGGGCGTACCCAAAAGCCGTAATCGCCATACAGGGCTTGGTAGAAGACCACTTCTTCCTCGGTTTCCGAATGCCGCGCGACACTGAACACACGGTACTGCGGACCTTTGTAATGTTGGTAGAGCCCAGGTTGTATCGGCATGCTTCGGCCCTCACTCAAATCAGCTTTAAATAAAAAATAAAAAAATCCGCAAAAACAAAAACCGGGGCACTTGGCCCCGGCTTCCGTCAACGCAACGCTTAAACGCGTTCGAAGACGGTGGAGATGCCTTGGCCGAGACCAATGCACATGGTGGCTACCCCAAGGTTGCCGCCATTCTGCTTCATCACGTTCAGCAAAGTGCCGGAAATCCGCGCACCGGAGCAACCGAACGGGTGACCCAGGGCGATCGCGCCGCCGTGCAGGTTAACCTTCTCGTTCATCTTGTCGAGCACTTTCAGATCTTTCAACACTGGCAAGGCCTGTGCGGCGAAAGCTTCGTTGAGCTCGAAGTAGTCGATGTCGGAGATACTCAGACCCGCACGCTTCAATGCTTTGTGCGTGGCCGGTACTGGACCATAGCCCATGATCGCCGGGTCCACACCTGCCACTGCCATCGAGCGGATTACCGCCAGAGGCTGGATGCCCAGGTCCTGCGCACGCTGCGCCGACATCACGATCATGCACGAGGCACCGTCGGTGATCTGCGACGAAGTACCAGCGGTCACGGTGCCACCCTTTGGATTGAAAGCAGGCTTGAGAGCCGCCAGGCTTTCCAGGGTAGTTTCCGGACGAATGGTTTCGTCGTAGTCGAAGGTTTTCAGGAAACCGTTCTCGTCGTAGCCCTGCATCGGGATGATTTCATCCTTGAACTTGCCTTCCACGGTCGCCTTGTGGGCGAGTTGGTGGGAGCGCAAGCCAAAAGCGTCCTGCTGTTCGCGAGTGATGCCGTGCATCTTGCCCAGCATTTCCGCGGTCAGGCCCATCATGCCCGAAGCTTTTGCCGCGTACAGCGACATGTGCGGGTTCGGATCGACACCGTGCATCATGCTCACGTGACCCATATGCTCGACGCCGCCAACCACGAAAACGTCACCGTTGCCGGTCATGATCGCTTGCGCAGCCGTGTGCAGGGCACTCATCGACGAGCCACACAGGCGGCTGACGGTCTGGCCGGCGGAGGTGTGCGGGATCTGGGTCATCAGCGACGCCATGCGCGCGATGTTCCAGCCCTGCTCCAGGGTCTGGTTCACACAGCCCCAGATCACGTCTTCGACTTCAGCTGGGTCGACCTTGACGTTGCGTTCCAGCAGCTTGCTGATCAGGTGCGCCGACATGTCTTCGGCGCGGGTATTGCGGTGCATGCCGCCCTTGGAGCGGCCCATCGGAGTACGACCGAAGTCGACAATCACGACGTCTCTTGGATTCAAGCTCATAAAATTTCACTCTCGCTCAAAAGTTGGGACGCTTAACCGAAGAACCGCTGGCCGGTCTTGGCCATTTCACGCAGTTTTGCGGTCGGGTGGTACAGCGCGCCCAAATCAGCGTACTGGTCAGCCAGGGCAACGAACTCTGCCACACCGATCGAATCGATGTAGCGCAGCGCACCGCCACGGAATGGAGGGAAACCGATACCGTAGACCAGGCCCATGTCGGCTTCGGCGGCGGTTTCGACAATGCCGTCTTCCAGGCAACGCACGGTTTCCAGGCACAGTGGGATCATCATCCAGTTGATGATGTCTTCATCGGTGACTTCGCGCTGTTCAAAGACGATTGGCTTGAGCACTTCCAGAACCGACGGGTCGGCAACTTTCTTTTGCTTGCCCTTCTTGTCGGTCTCGTAGGCGTAGAAGCCCTTGCCGTTCTTCTGGCCCAGGCGCTTGGCTTCGTAGAGCACGTCCACGGCCGAGCGAGTGTCGTCCTTCATGCGGTCCGGGAAGCCTTCAGCCATCACGTCGCGACCATGGTGGCCGGTGTCGATGCCGACCACGTCCATCAGGTACGCCGGGCCCATCGGCCAGCCGAACTTTTCCATGACTTTGTCGATACGGACGAAGTCCACGCCGGCGCTGACCAGCTTGGCGAAACCGCCGAAGTAAGGGAACAGCACGCGATTGACCAAAAAGCCCGGGCAATCGTTGACCACGATCGGGTTCTTGCCCATTTTCTTGGCGTAGGCAACGGTAGTGGCCACTGCCAGCTCGCTGGACTTCTCGCCACGGATCACTTCCACCAGCGGCATCATGTGCACCGGGTTGAAGAAGTGCATGCCGACAAAGTTTTCCGGACGCTTGAGGGCCTTGGCCAGCAAGGTGATGGAAATGGTCGAGGTGTTGGACGCGAGGATGGTGTCCTCCTTGACCTTGTCTTCGACTTCGGCCAGTACCGCTTGCTTGACCTTCGGGTTCTCGACGACGGCTTCAACCACCAGGTCCACGTGACCGAAATCACCGTAGGACAGGGTCGGACGAATGCCGTTGAGCACTTCAGCCATTTTCGCGGCGGTCATGCGGCCCTTGTCAACGCGGCCAACCAGCAGTTTGGCGGCTTCGGCCAGCCCCTGCTCGATACCGTGCTCGTTGATGTCCTTCATCAGGATCGGCGTGCCTTTGGACGCCGACTGATAGGCGATACCGCCACCCATGATGCCGGCGCCCAGTACGGCGGCCTGCTTCACGTCCCTGGCGATTTCGTCGTAGGCCTTGGCTTTTTTCTTCAGTTCCTGATCGTTCAGGAACAGGCCGATCAGGCTCTGTGCAGCGGCGGTCTTGGCCAGTTTGACGAAGCCGGCGGCTTCGATTTCCAGGGCCTTGTCACGACCGAAGTTCGCGGCTTTCTGGATGGTCTTGATCGCTTCGACCGGGGCCGGGTAGTTCGGGCCCGCTTGACCGGCCACGAAACCCTTGGCGGTTTCGAACGCCATCATTTGTTCGATTGCGTTCAGCTTGAGCTTTTCAAGCTTCGGCTGGCGCTTGGCCTTGTAGTCGAACTCGCCGGAAATGGCGCGCTTGATCATTTCCAGCGCAGCTTCCTGGAGCTTTTCAGGGGCAACCACGGTATCGACGGCACCGACTTTCAGCGCGTCTTCAGGACGGTTTTCCTTGCCGGCGGCGATCCACTCGATGGCGTTATCGGTACCGATCAGGCGCGGCAGGCGCACGGTACCGCCGAAGCCCGGGTAGATGCCCAGCTTGACTTCCGGCAGGCCGATCTTGGCCTTGGTCGACATGACGCGAAAGTCCGCTGCCAGGCACATTTCCAGACCACCGCCCAACGCGATGCCATTGATCGCGGCGACAGTCGGGACGTTGAGGTCTTCGAAATCGCTGAAAATCTTGTTGGCTTCGAGGTTGCCAGCCACAAGCTCTGCATCCGGCAGCTTGAAGTTGTCGACGAATTCGGTGATGTCGGCGCCGACGATGAACACGTCCTTGCCACTGCTGACGATCACACCCTTGATCGAAGCATCTGCCTTGATGGCGTCCACGGCCTGACGCAGTTCGTTCAGGGTTAGACGGTTGAACTTGTTGACGGACTCACCCTTGAGGTCGAACTTCAGTTCGACGATGCCACTTTCAAGAGCCTTAACCGTGATGGCTTTACCTTCGTAAATCATCAACTGATCTCCACGATATGGAAGCTGAACAGTACACGCCGGACGCAGGCGGATGGCTGGCAGGGACGTCACTCGTCGATGCTACGCCTATCCACCCGGCACACCCGCCAACGCGATAGTCGGGATTCTGTAGGAGCTGTTTGTCGTACAAACGCTCATTTCATACGCCCGTTTGATTTGGGTACGCCACCTTCACGGAAATTCCGACAATTGTCAATCGCCCAAAGTGTGGGTTGAGAGGCGACTTGGCGGTCATTTCTGTAGGACGAAGGCCTGCAACACGAGGTTGCATGAGCAATCATTCATAGAATCAATCTTTAGAAAATTCGCCCTAATTCACTGCAGCCTTTGTTTAACAAGCTACGCTGGCGAAACCTGGGGAAAAAACTGAACGCTTTTGGCGAATGCCCAGCGTAAGATCAGCCCAAACCGAATTACCGGCCTGCCTGGCCAACCCGCCCGATGACGTTGTCGGGCTTTTTATTGCCTGCAAAAACCCACGCGCGCCCTTGTAGGAGCTGCCGCAGGCTGCGATCTTTTGATCTTGCTTTTAAAAAATCGAAAGATCGCCGCCTGCGGCAGCTCCTACAGGGGATGGGGGTGTCTGCGGGGTTCAGGCCAGGGCCTTGAGGGTGGCGTCGATGTGCTGCAAAACGGCTGCGTCGCCCTTCTCTCCCCAATACAGGGTGATCATCTGCTTGTCAGCCTCGACCTTGTAGACGTTGTCTGGCAATTTTTCGAAATGATTTAGCAGTGCCCGATCCACGCAAGGTTCCTGCCATTGGTTGACCCACAAACCCGGTGATTTTTGCCAGTAACTCCAGCACGCCGGCTGATTGCCCCGCCGTGGTCGGTGGTACTGCGCACAGGGGTTTGGCGGTTCCTGGACGAGCCAGTGCGGCCATTCCTGAGGCGCCAACTGCATGGCCAGGCCAATGCGTCGCGCCTCCATGCGCAGGGCCATGCGACCACTCTGATGGCGCGAGGGTCGCAGCCATGCCAAGGGGCTCAACACCACCAGCAGGATTGACACCACTATCCAGACCGTCATATCTGTACTCCCGATTCTTGATGAGCGCATTGAGTCACTTTGGAAACACTGCGCTTGAAACCAGCCATACTTACCAATATTGCAACCCTCAGGAGGAGCACCTCATGCCCTACAACCACATTCTGGTCGCTGTAGACCTGACCGAAGAGTGCGACCCTGTCATCCACCGTGCTCGCGAGCTGGCGGTGAGCAACGGGGCCAAATTGTCCCTGGTGCATATCGTCGAGCCCATGGCCATGGCCTTTGGTGGCGATGTGCCAATGGACCTGTCACAACTGCAACAACAGCAGTTCGACCAGGCCAAGGAGCGCCTCGATCGCCTGATCGTGAAATACCCTGAGCTCTCCAGGGAATACAGCCACCTGACCTACGGCCAGCCACGCCAGGAAATCCACCACCTGGCCAAGGAGCAAGGGTGCGACATGATCGTGGTCGGCAGCCATGGCCGCCATGGCCTGGCACTGCTGCTGGGCTCCACGGCCAACGACGTGCTGCACGGCGCGCCTTGCGATGTGCTTGCAGTGCGCCTGCAAAGCAAAAGCTGACAACACCGCCCTCCCTGTGGGAGCGAGCCTGCTCGCGAATGCGTTGTGATGGTCGACAAATTTGTTGAATGTCAAGCCGCTTTCGCGAGCAGGCTCGCTCCCACAAGGGATCTGCAGTAATTCGCAGATCACATTGCATAAGAAAGCCCGGCGTTCACGTGTGTGAAGCCGGGCTTTTTTATTGCCGGATCAATCAGGCATCCAGCTCGGCCCAGCGCTCGACCATGATGTCGAGTTCAGCTTGCAACTGCGCAAGCTGAGCTATCACCGCGGCGGTTTCCGCAGCCGGACGCAGGTAGAAGCCCGAATCGGCCATCTGCCCCTCAACCGCGACGATCTGCTGTTCCATGGCTTCGATCTGCCCAGGCAACGCTTCCAGCTCTCGCTGCACCTTGTAGCTGAGCTTCTTCTTCGCCACTGGCGCCTCGACGGCGGCTGCAACAGGCGCGGGCTCGGCCTTGACCACGGCGGAGTTGAGGTCGGCCTTGCCGGACTTGCTCTCGGTCACGCCCAGCAAGCGCGGTGAACCACCCTGGCGCAGCCAGTCCTGATAACCGCCAACATACTCGCGAACCTTGCCTTCACCTTCGAAGACCAGGGTGCTGGTAACCACGTTGTCGAGGAATGCCCGGTCGTGGCTGACCATCAACACGGTGCCGTTGAAGGTCAGCAACACTTCTTCGAGCAGTTCGAGGGTTTCAACGTCGAGGTCGTTGGTCGGTTCGTCGAGCACCAGCAGGTTCGCCGGCTTGCTGAACAGCTTGGCCAGTAACAGGCGGGCACGCTCGCCACCGGACAGCGCCTTGACCGGCGTGCGGGCACGCTGTGGGCTGAACAGGAAGTCGCCGAGGTAGCTCAGCACGTGGCGGCTCTGGCCGTCGATATCGATGAAGTCGCGACCTTCGGCGACGTTATCGATCACGGTCTTTTCCAGGTCCAACTGATGGCGCAACTGGTCGAAATAGGCGACGTCGATCTTGGTGCCTTCTTCCACCTTGCCACTGGTCGGCTGCAGGCCACTGAGCATCAATTTCAGCAGCGTGGTCTTGCCGGTGCCGTTGGCGCCGAGCAGGCCGATACGGTCGCCGCGCTGCAGCACCATGGAGAAGTCCTTGATCAGGAACGGACCGCCCGGGTGAGCGAAGCTCACGTTCTCGAGCACCATCACCTGCTTGCCGGACTTGTCGGCGGTTTCCAGCTGGATGTTGGCCTTGCCAGTGCGTTCACGACGCTCGCTGCGCTCGACGCGCAGGGCTTTCAGCGCGCGTACGCGGCCTTCGTTACGGGTACGACGGGCCTTGATGCCCTGGCGAATCCACACTTCTTCCTGGGCCAGGCGCTTGTCGAACAGCGCGTTGGCTGTGGCTTCGGCGGCCAGCTCGGCTTCCTTGTGCACCAGGAAACTGGCGTAGTCGCCGTTCCAGTCGATCAGGCCACCGCGATCCAGTTCCAGGATGCGGGTCGCCAGGTTCTGCAGGAAGGAACGGTCGTGCGTGATGAACAGCACGGCGCCCTGGAAATCCTTCAGCGCCTCTTCCAGCCAGGCGATTGCACCGATGTCCAGGTGGTTGGTCGGTTCGTCGAGCAGCAGCAGGTCTGGCTCGGACACCAGGGCCTGGGCCAGCAGCACGCGACGACGCCAGCCACCGGACAATTCGGCGAGGGTCTTGTCCGCCGGCAACTGCAGGCGACTCAGGGTGCTGTCGACCAGGGTCTGCAAACGCCAGCCGTCGCGGGCCTCGAGGTCGTGCTGGACGTGCATCAGCTTGTCCAGGTCGGCATCGGTAACGATGTTCTGGCTCAGGTGGTGATATTCGGCGAGCAACGCGCCGACACCGTCCAGGCCTTCGGCAACCACGTCGAACACTGTCCGCTCGTCGGCCACCGGCAATTCTTGCGGCAATTCGCCAATCTTGAGGCCGGGTGCGCGCCAAACCGAGCCGTCATCGGGCTTCTGGTCGCCCTTGACGAGCTTCATCATGCTGGACTTGCCAGTGCCGTTGCGGCCGATGATGCACACCCGCTCTCCACGGGCGATCTGCCAGGACACCTTGTCCAACAACGGCATAGCGCCGAAAGCAAGGGACACATCGCTGAATTTGAGCAGGGTCATGAGCTTCTCCAAAAACCGGGCGCGTATTCTACCTGAAACGGGGCTCCAGCAGGCCGGCAATTTCACCTTGGCAGCACTCTGCACAACAAATGTTGCGAACTGATGCAGACCGGTCGGCAAAGCTTTCGCCCGTTGCTGGCAAAAGGCTAAGCTACAGATAATCAGTGCGGGCATCGCCAGCACTTGTCATGTTTTTTCTGTCCGGACGTCTCATGCGCAGTCGCCTTCTCAATTTTTTGTCATGTTTTTTACTTTCTGCCGCTGCCGTTCAATCCGCACAGGCGGTGGACCTGTCTACCCAACGCCAATACTACGATGAAGCCAAGCGCGCCCTGGCGAAGGGCGACACCGGGCCGTATTTCCGCTACAGCCAGGCCCTGGCCGACTATCCGCTGGAGCCATACCTGGCTTACGACGAACTGACCGCGCGCTTGAAAACCGCGAGCAATGCCGAGATTGAGAAGTTCCTCGCCGAACACGGTGACCTGCCCCAGGCCAACTGGATGAAGCTGCGCTGGTTGCGCTGGCTGGCGGAACGCGGCGACTGGGCGACCTTCGTCAAGTATTACGACCCCAAGTTGAATTTCACCGAACTGGACTGCCTCAACGCGCAGTACCAGATCAGCCACAACCTCAAGACCGAAGGCTACGCCAACGCCAACAAGCTCTGGCTAAGCGGTAAAACGCAACCGGCAGCCTGTGATGCCCTGTTCGGCATGTGGGCCGCCGAAGGCCAGTTGACCGAGCAGAAGCGCTGGGAACGCGCCAAGCTCGCCGCCCAGGCACGCAACTACCCACTGGCCAACAGCCTGGTCAATGGCTTGTCCACCCTCGCCCCCCGTGGCCGCCTGCTGGTCGATGTAGCCCAGAATCCCGAGCTGCTCAATTCGCCGTCGCGCTTCGCCCCAGCCGATGAACCGATGTCCGATGTGGTCAGCCTGGGCCTGCGCCGCCTCGCCCGTCAGGATCCGGACAGGGCCATGGCCCTGCTCGACGGTTACGCCAGCAGCATGCACTTCTCGCGCGACGAAAAAGTGGCCATCGCCCGGGAAATCGGGCTGACCCTGGCGCGACGTTTCGACAGCCGCGCGCTGGACATGATGACCAAATACGACCCGGAACTGCGCGACAACACGGTGTCTGAGTGGCGCATGCGTTTGTTGCTGCGCCTGGCGCGCTGGGACGATGCCTACCAGTTGACTCGCCGCCTGCCCCAGGACCTGGCCACTACCAACCGCTGGCGCTACTGGCAGGCCCGCAGCCTGGAACTGGCGCAGCCGCAGAACCCGGAGGCACTTAATCTCTATAAGAGCCTGGCCCGCGAGCGCGATTTCTATGGCTTCCTCGCCGCCGACCGTTCGCAGTCGCCGTATTCGCTGAACAACAAACCGCTGGTGCTCAGCCAGGCACTGATCAACAAGGTGCGTAACACCCCTGGCATACGCCGCGCCCTGGAGTTTCATGCCCGCGGACAGATCGTCGACGGTCGCCGCGAGTGGTATCACGTCAGCCGCCACTTCAGTCGCGATGAAATGGTTGCCCAGGCGAAACTGGCCTACGACCTGAAATGGTATTTCCCGGCGATTCGCACCATCAGCCAGGCGCAGTACTGGGACGACCTGGACATTCGCTTCCCGATGGCCCACCGCGACACCCTGGTGCGTGAAGCCAAGGTCCGTGGCCTGCACTCAAGCTGGGTATTTGCCATCACCCGCCAGGAAAGCGCCTTCATGGAAGATGCCCGTTCCAGCGTCGGTGCGAGCGGCCTGATGCAATTGATGCCGGGCACCGCCAAGGAAACCGCGCGCAAGTTCAGCATTCCGCTGGCCTCGCCGCAGCAGGTGTTCAACCCGGACAAGAACATCCAGCTGGGCGCGGCTTACCTGAGCCAGGTTCACAGCCAGTTCAACGGCAACCGCGTCCTCGCCTCCGCCGCCTACAACGCCGGCCCCGGCCGCGTGCGCCAATGGCTGCGCGGTGCCGATCACCTGAGCTTCGACGTCTGGGTGGAAAGCATCCCGTTTGACGAAACCCGCCAGTACGTACAGAACGTGCTGTCGTATTCAGTGATCTACGGCCAGAAACTCAACTCGCCGCAACCGCTGGTGGATTGGCACGAGCGGTATTTCGACGATCAGTGAGTTTGATTGAAACAAGATCAAAAGATCGCAGCCTGCGGCAGCTCCTACGGGGTGTACACCGTCCCACTGTAGGAGCTGCCGCAGGCTGCGATCTTTTGATTCTGATTCTCAAATCCAAATGGCATCCCACAAGGGATATTCGCCAACCCTGGAAACCAACCCGGCCCGCAACGGATTCATGACGATATACCGCGCAGCTCCCTTGATATCCTCATCACGCCGTAACGCGCGATCGTAATACCCCCGCTGCCACAATCGCCCCTGCTCACCGCGCACCAGATTGATCGAACGGCTGCTTCTGGATTTGATGCGGCACATCAACTCCGCCAGGGACCCATTTTTCAATTCAATCAGCCAATGCAGGTGATCTGGCATTACGACCCAGGCCATGGAAGTGACCGACGCGCTTTCATCAGCGCAGCGCAGTTGATCCACCAAAAGACGACCCAAACGCCAATAGCAAATACCGGCTGGCGCTGTTGAGTGACTGCTGTCAGCAGATAGAGGCGACCCTGTTCAGCAAATCTGGACTTGCGCAGGCGACACCCATTTGCGGCGATGGGCATTCCGTTGCCCTCCCTGAATATGCGGATTGCACAAGATTATCCCACTGAGATGAGACCGCTGATATGCGCAATTTCTGCATATTTCAGAGCGCCGTTACCGGGTGAGTTACTGGGTCGGTTACTGGGTCGCTCAACAACTCCATCTCACGAAACCTCGCGTTTATCACTGAACTGCAACGCCGCCAACCGTGCATACAGCGCGTTATTCGCAATCAGCGACTGGTGCGTGCCCACTGCCACCAACTTGCCCTGGTCCATCACCGCAATGCGATCGGCGTTTTTGACCGTGGCCAGGCGGTGGGCGATGACCAGGGTGGTGCGGTTTTTCATCAGGCTGGGTAATGCCTGCTGGATCAGGTGCTCGCTCTGGGCGTCGAGGGCGCTGGTGGCTTCGTCCAGCAGCAGGATGGGCGCATCCACCAGCAACGCGCGGGCGATGGCCAGGCGCTGGCGCTGACCGCCGGACAAGCCGAGGCCGCCGTCGCCCAGGTGCGTCTGGTAGCCGTTGGGCATGGCTTCGATGAAGTCGTGGGCATAGGCGATTTTTGCCGCCTCGCGGACCTCCTCCGAGGTCGCCGTCGGGTTGCCGTAGCGCAGGTTGTCTTCGATGCTGCCGAAAAACAGCGCCGGGGTTTGCGACACCAGTGCAAAGCAGCGCCGCAGGTCCAGCGGATCGAGTTGGGTCAGGGGCACGCCATCGAGCAGGATGCGCCCTTCGGCGGGGTCGTAAAAGCGCAGCAGCAGGTCATACACCGTCGATTTGCCTGCCCCGGAAGGCCCGACCAACGCCAGGGTCTCCCCGGCCTGGATGGTCAGGCTCAGGCCGTCGACGGCGTAGCTTTCAGGGCGCGATGGGTAGCTAAAGCGCACATCCTGCAACACCAGGTCACCCTTCACCCGCTCGGGCAAGGTCACCAGGCCAGTGGACGGCGGCTGGATGATGTTCTGCGCCCGCAGCAATTCGGCGATCCGTTCTGCCGCGCCCGCTGCGCGCTGCAACTCGCCGATCACCTCACTCAAGGTGCCGAACGCACTGCCGACGATCAGGCTGTAGAAGACAAACGCCGCCAGCTCACCCGCGGAAATCCGCCCGGCAATCACGTCCATGCCGCCAACCCAGAGCATCACGCCGACGGCGCCCAACACCAGCACGATCACCAGGGTAATCAGCCAGGCGCGCTGGAAAATGCGCTTGCGCGCGGTGTCGAACGCCTCCTCCACGGTGACGGCGAACCGCTGTTCGTCCTGGGCCTGGTGGTTGTAGGCCTGCACGGTCTTGATCTGGCCCAGGGTCTCGGACACGTAGCTGCCGATGTCGGCAATCCGGTCCTGGCTCAGGCGCGACAGGCTGCGCACCCGGCGGCCAAAAATCAGGATCGGCGCGATCACCAACGGCAAGGCGACCACCACGATGCTGGTGAGTTTTGGATTGGTGACAAACAGCAGGACAATCCCGCCAATCACCATCAGCAAGTTGCGCAGGAACAATGACAGGGACGAGCCGATCACCGATTGCAGCAGCGTGGTATCGGCGGTCAGGCGCGACTGGATCTCGGAACTGCGGTTGTCCTCGTAGAAACCCGGGTGCAGGTACACCAAATGGTTGAACACCCGGCGACGGATGTCGGCGACGCAACGCTCGCCGATCCACGACACCAGGTAAAACCTCGCAAAGGTGCCGACCGCCAGGCCGATCACCAACAACATGAACAGAGCGATGGACTGGTTGAGCAAATGCGGGGACTGGGTCATGAAACCCTGGTCCACCAGCAGTCGAATGCCCTGCCCCATGGACAAGGTAATACCCGCCGTGACGACCAGCGCGAACAGGGCGCCCAGTGCCTGCCAGCGGTAAGGTGCGATGAAACGACCGGCCAGGCGGAGCGCACGACGGTGACGAACAGTGAGCATTGGCATCATCCAGAAAGGAGCCATAAACAGGACCAGCGTACACCGACCAACAAGGTGCAATGGCTGAATCAGAATGAGTCAGGTTAATTATGACCATGCAGTCTAGTGCCTAGACAGTATTGGTCTAAAGTTCGGGTAGCCATGTCGGGATATTTCTGGTCGACTGGCGATGCCGTTCAGGAGCGATCGCAGGGAGTTGTCACAGCCTGGTCACCTGACGGTTTTAATCTAGGCACACAACCTGATGAGGAGACAGGCCATGTCCTTGCAACAACGCAGCGATGACAAGATTCAAGTGATCCGCACGCAGCCAGACCAGTCTCTGGGGTGCTCGATAATCGATGATCAGGGCCGCGAAGTACCGATCACTGAAAAGATGATCCAGAAAGCGTGCAAAGAACTGGAGAAGCGATTGGTCAAGCCTGCCGAAGAGAAGTGATGTAACCACCGTCTTCATTGACCCGGCCCTTTGAGGGCCGGGTTTTTTATGGGTTTTTTCTGCAAGATTTGCGGTGTGGCCCTTCGCGAGCAAGCCCGCTCCCACATTGACCGAGTTGTTCAGGCAGGCGCGGTTTAATGTGGGAGCGGGCTTGCTCGCGAAGGGGCCTACTCGGTCTCTAGACAGCCGTCGCGCCCAGCGCCGCCACGATCTGCTGCAACGCTGGCGCATCCCCGTCGATACGCACCTGCAACCCGTCGATCTCCCGTCGTGACGGGTAGTTCTTGCGCAACACATCGAACGCCGCACGCTGCTCGCTCACACGGCCGACCAGGCTGCGGCGAAAATCCGCATCGTCACGGCGCGGGTCGTACACGCCACGGCACAACATCGCCAGGGCCCACGCCGGGTCGGTATCCCCGCTCAAGGTCACCTGCGACAGCCACGGGGCTGGCAGCAAGTCGCCGAGGCTGACCTGCGGCGCTTGCCCGAGGAACTCGCAGTACGCCTGATAGATCTGCGCCGTGCCGCGCTGCTTGCCATCGAGGCTGTACCCGGCAATGTGCGGCGTGGCCAGCACGCAGAGTTCGGCCAGGGCCACATCGACTTCGGGCTCGCCCTCCCAGACATCGAGCACCGCCTGCAGGTCTTCGCGCTGCAGCAGCACCTCTCGCAAGGCGGTGTTGTCCACTACCGGGCCACGGCTGGCGTTGATCAGCCAGGTGCCGGGCTTGAGCTGGTTCAGGCGGCGTTGATCGAACAGGTGCCAGGTGGGCTGGGCGCCCTTGCGGGTCAGCGGGGTGTGCAGGCTGATGACATCGCACTGCTCGATGATCTGTTCAAGGCTGACGTAGTCGCCACCCTCGGCGGCCTGGCGTGGCGGATCGCAGACCAGCACCTTCCAGCCCAGCCCCTGCAGGACCTTGACCAGTCGTCCCCCGACCTCACCAGCACCCACCACGCCGTAGGTGCGCTGGGTCAGGTCGGCGCCTTCGATTTCAGCCAGGGTCAGCAGGCTGCCGAGCACGTAGTCGACCACGCCCCGGGCGTTGCAGCCCGGCGCGCTGGACCAGGTGATGCCGGCCTGTTGAAAGTATTCCAGGTCCAGGTGATCGGTGCCGATGGTGCAGGTGCCGACAAAACGCACCTTGCTGCCTTCGAGCAATACACGGTCGACGCGGGTGACCGAACGCACCAGCAGTACATCGGCCTGTTCGACGGTGGCGCGGTCGATGGAACGCCCCGGCACCCGGCGGATTTCACCGAATGTCTGGAAGAAGGCGTCGAGCAAGGGGATATTTTCGTCGGCAACGATCAGCATGTCAGGCTCCTTTGGCGGACCGGCAGTGTAGGCGTAGTTCACGTCTTGCGCCTAGCGCCGATACCCTCCCCGATCCCCGATCACTGATCACCGATCCCTTGTAGGAGCGAGCATGCTCCGGGCGG
>NZ_APIO01000118.1:0-57935 GCF_000408945.1 Pseudomonas sp. G5(2012) | reverse complement strand
GTAAAAGCGAAACCATAAGCGGCCGTTACCGCAGGAATGGATATGTACGCAGTCAACAAAAGATAAGCGGCCGTTACCGCAGGAACGGATATGTACGCAGTCAACAAAAGATAGGCTACCAGCCACCTTCACCGATAAGCCACCTGCTACAGGGATCTGCGCCAGGCAGGCGGCTGCGTTAATATGCCCACCTCCTCGAACCAGAACAGGGCTCGCCTCGCGTAATGTCGGAAAAAGACACCATTTCCATTCAGTTGGTGCGTGAAGCGCTGCTGCAAAGTTGCGAACCGGGCGCAGCTACCGATGAGGTATTGCACAAGGTTGGCATTGATTCGGCGTTGCTCGCCAGCAGCGACGCCCGTGTTGCGGCCAGCGCTTATGCGCGCTTGTGGCGCTTGCTGGCGCGGCGTGGGGATGACGAGTTTTTCGGCATGGACCCGCGCAAGCTCAAATCCGGCAGCCTGGAGTTCCTCTGTCGCTGTGCCATGGTCCAGCCCAGCCTGGCCGCCGGGCTCACCACGGGTTTGAGTTTCCTGTCGTTGATGCTTGAGCGCATGCCTGCCGAGCTGGTTCATCAGCAAAGCCTGGCGGAAATCGTGTTGCTCGAGGACGACCATGAACCGCGTCGGGCCTTCACTTACTTTACCTATTGGATGATCGTGCACGGCGTGGCCTGTTGGCTGGCCGGACGCCGAATTCCGATCCTGGCGATCGAGCTGCGCTGTGCGCAGCCGGATTTCTGCCATGACTATCAGGTGATGTTCTCCGAGAACCTGCGTTTCGACCGACCACGTACACGGATGATCTTTTCCGCTGACTGCCTGGGCCTGCCGATCAAGCGCAGCCTTGAGGAGCTGCGGCGC
Organism: Pseudomonas sp. G5(2012); assembly: GCF_000408945.1. Lineage (NCBI taxonomy): Bacteria > Pseudomonadati > Pseudomonadota > Gammaproteobacteria > Pseudomonadales > Pseudomonadaceae > Pseudomonas > Pseudomonas sp. G5(2012). The sequence continues at coordinate 57,072 of NZ_APIO01000118.1, read as the reverse complement.
TTCCTGGCCCATGCGCCGGCCAACATCCTGGTCAAGTACCGCGACCCGCAAAGCCTGGCCAGCCGGATCAAGCAGGACCTGCGGCAACTACCCGCCGAGCAGTGGCCGGAGACCGAAACCTTGGCGCAACGCCTGTGCATGTCGGCCTCGACCCTGCGCCGTCGCCTTGCCGAGGAAGGTCAGACGTATCAGGGGCTCAAGGACAGCGTGCGCAAGGAACTGGCCATCGCCTGGCTGGCGGAACCAGCCATCAGCTTCGCCGACATCGCCGCCCGGCTGGGATTTGCCGATACAAGTTCGTTCTACAAGGCATTTCGCAAATGGTCGGGGTCCAACCCCGGGCATTACCGCAGTTTGATTCTCAACGAATCTCCCTAACCCCCCTGTAGGAGCTGCCGCAGGCTGCGATCTTTTGATCCTGATCTTTTCGGGGCCGCTGAAAAACAGATCAAAAGATCGCAGCCTGCGGCAGCTCCTACAGGGATCGCGTTCCCAGGTTGGTTTTTGGCCAAACCAGTCAAGCAACTTGATAACTTTGACCATTGCCCCACACCCCGCCTGGAGCGAGTATTTCCCTGTTGGTTACGGTTCCCCCACCTAACAAAAAATACAGGGACTCTGGCAATGCGCGATTACTTGTCTGCTGTTTCACAGTTCAACTACCAGCATACCGTCGATGCCGCACTCGCAGGCAATCTGACCGCTCTCAACGCCTGTATCGAATGTTGCGACCGGCATGCGCTCCCTGGGCGTATCGCGTTGTTCTGGGAGGGACGTGACGGCACCAGCGCGACCTACACTTTCACCGACCTGCAGGACAAAGCCGCGCGTTTCGCCAACTTCCTGCTGGCCCAAGGCGTGAAGAAAGGCGACAAAGTCGCCGGGCTCCTGCCACGCAATATCGAATTGCTGATCACCGTGTTTGCCACCTGGCGCATCGGCGCGGTGTATCAACCGTTGTTCACCGCTTTCGGCCCCAAGGCCATCGAGCATCGCCTGGGTAGTTCCGGAGCCAAAGTAGTGGTGACCGACGCGGTCAATCGCTCGAAACTCGCGGAAGTCGCCGACTGCCCAACCATCGTCACCGTCGCAGGTGCCAAAGGGCAGGGCATTGTCCGTGGTGACTACAGCTTCTGGGCCGAACTGGCCAACTACGGCAATGATTGCGAACCGGTGCTGCTGACCGGCGAAGACCCGTTCCTGCTGATGTTTACCTCGGGCACCACTGGCCCTTCAAAAGCGCTGTCGGTGCCGCTCAAGGCCATCGTCGCCTTCAAGGGCTACACCCTTGACGCAGTGGATCTGCGCCCCGAAGACGCCTTCTGGAACCTGGCCGACCCGGGCTGGGCCTATGGCATCTATTTCGGCGTGACAGGTCCGCTGTCCATGGGGCATCCGATTACTTTCTACGATGGTCCGTTCACCCTGGAAAGCACCTGCCGGGTGATCAACAAGTACGGGATCACCAACCTCACCGGCTCACCGACGGCTTATCGCCTGTTGATCGCCGGTGGCGAGGAATTCGCCAGGTCGATCAAGGGCAAGCTGCGCATTGTCAGCAGCGCCGGCGAGCCGCTGAACCCGGAAGTGATCCGTTGGTTCGCCGATAACCTGGACGTGGTCATCCATGACCATTACGGCCAGACCGAACTGGGCATGGTGCTGTGTAACCACCATGGCCTGGAGCACCCGATCCATATGGGCGCCGCCGGTTTTGCCTCGCCCGGCCACCGCATCGTGGTGCTGGACGATGACTACCGGGAACTGGGCGTCGGCCAGCCGGGGATTCTCGCCATCGACCGTACCCAATCGCCGATGTGCTGGTTCGCTGGCTACGAAGGCGCGCCGACCAAGGCCTTCGTCGGCAATTACTACTTGAGCGGCGACACGGTCGAGTGGAACCCGGACGGCAGCATCAGCTTCGTCGGCCGTAGCGACGACGTGATCACCACCTCCGGCTACCGCGTCGGCCCGTTCGATGTGGAAAGCGCATTGATCGAGCACCCGGCGGTGGTGGAAGCCGCAGTGGTCGGCAAACCCGATCCGGAGCGCACCGAGCTGGTCAAGGCCTTCGTCGTGATCTGCTCGCAATACCGCGCAACCCCGGAGCTGGCCGAAGAGTTGCGCCAATACGTGCGCAAGCGCCTGGCGGCGCACTCGTATCCCCGCGAAATCGAATTTGTCAGCGAGTTGCCGAAAACCCCAAGCGGCAAATTGCAGCGCTTTATCTTGCGCAACCAGGAAGTCGCCAAGGCTCAAGAGGCCGCGGCGAAGAACGTTCCAGCTTGAATCCAAGGAAACAATCATGCAGATCGAAAACAAGGTTTTTCTCGTCACCGGCGGTGCTTCCGGCCTCGGTGCGGCCACTGCTGAAATGCTGGTCGCGGCCGGCGCCAAGGTGATGCTGGTGGACATGAATGCCGAGGCTGTCGCGGCGCAGGCCCAGCGCCTGGGCGCGCAAAGCGTGGTGGCAGACATCAGCAGCGAAGCAGCGGCCGAGGCCGCGGTGCAGGCAACGGTCAAGGCCTTCGGTGGCCTCAATGGCCTGGTCAACTGTGCCGGCATCGTGCGTGGCGAAAAGATCCTGGGCAAGAACGGTCCGCATGCGCTGGCAAGCTTCAGCCAGGTGATCAACGTCAACCTGATCGGCAGCTTCAACATGTTGCGCCTGGCCTCGGCGGCGATTGCCGAAACCGAAGCGGACGCCGATGGCGAGCGCGGCGTGATCATCAACACCGCCTCTGCGGCGGCTTACGACGGCCAGATCGGCCAGGCGGCGTACTCGGCGTCCAAGGGGGCGATCGTCAGCCTGACCTTGCCGGCCGCCCGTGAACTGGCGCGCTTCGGTATCCGCGTGATGACCATCGCCCCGGGCATTTTCGAAACGCCGATGATGGCCGGCATGACCCAGGAAGTGCGCGACTCCCTGGCTGCCGGCGTGCCGTTTCCACCGCGCCTGGGCAAACCCGCCGAGTACGCTTCGCTGGTCCGGCATATCATTGAAAACAGCATGCTCAATGGCGAGGTGATCCGTCTCGACGGTGCCTTGCGCATGGCGGCCAAATAAGGAGGATTTGTCATGACTATTGCCAACGATCCAATTGTTATCGTCAGCGCCGTGCGCACCCCGATGGGCGGCTTCCAGGGCGAACTGAAAAGCCTCACGGCGCCGCAACTCGGTGCCGCCGCCATCAAGGCCGCGGTGGAACGTGCTGGCGTTGCCAGCGATGCCGTCGACGAAGTGCTGTTCGGCTGCGTATTGCCTGCCGGCCAGGGCCAGGCGCCTGCGCGTCAGGCGGCACTGGGCGCCGGCCTGGATAAATCGACCCGTTGCACCACCCTCAACAAGATGTGCGGCTCGGGCATGGAAGCGGCCATCCTGGCCCATGACATGCTGGTGGCCGGCAGCGCCGAGGTGGTAGTCGCCGGTGGCATGGAAAGCATGTCCAACGCGCCGTACCTGTTGGACCGTGCACGCAGTGGCTACCGCATGGGGCATGGCCGGGTGCTGGATTCAATGTTCCTCGACGGCCTGGAAGACGCCTACGACAAGGGACGCCTGATGGGTACCTTCGCCGAAGACTGCGCCGAAACCAATGGTTTCAGCCGCGAAGCCCAGGATGCGTTTGCGGTGGCCTCGACCACCCGCGCCCAGCAGGCCATCAAGGACGGCAGCTTCAAGGACGAGATCGTGCCGTTGACCGTCACCGTCGGCAAGGAACAGGTGACGATCAGCAACGACGAGCAGCCACCGAAAGCCCGACTGGACAAGATTGCCTCGCTGAAACCGGCGTTTCGCGATGGCGGTACCGTGACGGCGGCCAACTCCAGCTCCATCTCCGACGGCGCGGCGGCACTGGTGCTGATGCGCCGTTCCGAAGCCGACAAGCGTGGCCTCAAGCCACTGGCGGTGATCCACGGTCATGCGGCATTCGCCGATACGCCGAGCCTGTTCCCGGTGGCACCGGTGGGCGCGATCGAGAAATTGATGAAGAAAACCGGCTGGTCGCTGAACGACGTGGACCTGGTGGAAGTCAACGAAGCCTTCGCCGTGGTCAGCCTGGTGACCATGACCAAGCTGGAAATCCCTCACGAAAAACTCAACGTGCACGGCGGCGCCTGTGCCCTCGGCCACCCCATTGGCGCCTCTGGCGCACGGATCCTGGTGACCTTGCTCTCGGCCCTGCGCCAGAAAGGCCTGAAGCGCGGCGTTGCAGCGATTTGCATCGGTGGCGGCGAAGCGACGGCCATGGCCGTGGAATGCCTCTACTAACACGACCCCTGTAGGAGCTGCCGCAGGCTGCGATCTTTTGATCTTGATCTTTAAAAGCAACATCAAAAGATCGCAGCCTCGTTTCACTCGTCAGCTCCTACACAGGGAGCGATTACCTTTTCAAGGAATGGTCATGATCCCCAATGACGAACAGCAGCAAATACGCGACGCGGCCCGGGACTTTGCCCAGGAACGGCTGAAACCGTTCGCCGCCGAATGGGACCGTGAACACCGCTTTCCCAAGGAGGCCATCACCGAGATGGGCGAGCTGGGCTTCTTCGGCATGCTGGTGCCGGAGCAGTGGGGCGGTTGCGATACCGGTTACCTGGCCTACGCCATGGCCCTGGAGGAAATCGCCGCGGGCGACGGTGCCTGCTCGACCATCATGAGCGTGCACAACTCGGTAGGTTGCGTGCCGATTCTCAACTACGGCAACGACGATCAGAAAGAGCGCTTCCTCAAGCCCCTGGCCAGTGGCGCGATGCTGGGTGCTTTCGCCCTCACCGAACCCCAGGCCGGCTCCGACGCCAGCGGCCTGAAAACCCGTGCGCGCCTGGACGGTGATCACTACGTGCTCAACGGCTGCAAGCAGTTCATCACCTCCGGGCAGAACGCCGGGGTGGTAATCGTGTTCGCCGTGACCGACCCGTCGGCCGGCAAGCGCGGCATCACGGCGTTCATCGTGCCCACCGATTCGCCGGGCTACAAAGTCGCCCGGGTCGAGGACAAGCTCGGCCAGCATGCCTCGGACACCTGCCAGATTCTCTTCGAAGAGGTGAAAGTGCCAGTGGCCAATCGCCTGGGTGAAGAGGGCGAAGGCTACCGGATCGCCCTGGCCAACCTTGAAGGCGGGCGTGTCGGCATCGCCTCGCAATCGGTGGGCATGGCTCGCGCCGCCTTCGAAGCGGCCCGCGACTATGCCCGTGAGCGCGAGAGCTTCGGCAAGCCGATCATCGAGCACCAGGCCGTGGCCTTCCGCCTGGCGGACATGGCGACCCAGATCGCCGTGGCGCGGCAGATGGTGCATTACGCGGCGGCGCTTCGAGACAGCGGCAAGCCAGCGTTGGTGGAAGCATCGATGGCCAAGCTGTTCGCATCCGAAATGGCCGAGAAGGTATGCTCGTCGGCGTTGCAAACATTGGGTGGCTACGGCTACTTGAACGACTTCCCGCTGGAGCGGATCTACCGCGACGTGCGGGTCTGCCAGATCTACGAAGGCACCAGCGATATTCAACGCATGGTCATTTCACGCAATCTTTGAAAAGGAACCCCTGTAGGAGCGAGCATGCTCGCGATGGTGGTCAACGATGACGCTGGGTGCCTGATACCCCACAGCGTTCTCTGGTTCATCGCGAGCATGCTCGCTCCTACAGGGACCGAGTGCTTAGCAGGAGTCAATTAATGAACTACGAAACGATTTTGCTGGAAACCCATGGCCGGGTCGGCCTGATTACCCTCAACCGCCCGCAGGCGCTGAACGCGTTGAACGCGCAGATCGTCAGCGAACTGAACCACGCCCTCGACGGCTTTGAGGCCGACTCGAACATCGGTTGCATCGTCCTGACCGGTTCGAAAAAGGCCTTTGCCGCCGGTGCTGACATCAAGGAAATGGCCGAGCTGACCTATCCGCAGATCTATATCGACGACCTGTTCAGCGACAGCGACCGCGTGGCCAACCGTCGCAAGCCGATCATCGCCGCCGTCAACGGCTTCGCCCTGGGCGGTGGCTGTGAGCTGGCACTGATGTGCGACTTCATCCTGGCCGGTGATAACGCCAAGTTCGGCCAGCCGGAAATCAACCTCGGCGTGTTGCCGGGCATGGGTGGCACCCAGCGCCTGACCCGCGCCGTGGGCAAGGCCAAGGCCATGGAGATGTGCTTGAGCGGGCGTTTGATCGATGCCGTGGAAGCGGAGCGTTGCGGCATCGTGGCGCGCATCGTGCCGAGCGATGAATTGCTGGATGAAGCGCTGAAAGTCGCGGCGTTGATTGCCAAGAAGTCGCTGCCGATTGCGATGATGGTCAAGGAAAGCGTGAACCGTGCCTTTGAAGTGAGCTTGTCCGAAGGCGTGCGCTTTGAACGTCGGGTGTTCCATGCGGCGTTTGCGACGCAGGATCAGAAGGAAGGGATGGCGGCGTTTATTGCCAAGCGTGAGGCCGAGTTCCAGGGCAAGTGATGTAGTGGCCTGCGGGCCTCTTCGCGAGCAGGCTCGCTCCCACAGGGATCTCATTCACGCTGAGGTCCCATGTGGGAGCGAGCCTGCTCGCGAAGCTCTCAAGCTTTAAAGTGGGTAATTCTTCAATTCGCGGGCAATCACCATCCGCTGAATCTCGCTCGACCCTTCATAGATCTGCGTGATCCGCGCATCCCGGTAATACTTCTCGACCGGGTAATCTTCCAGATACCCATACCCGCCGTGAATCTGAATCGCTGACGAGCAGACTTTCTCGGCCATTTCCGAAGCAAACAGCTTGGCCTGCGAGGCCTCTGACAGGCATAGCTTGCCGGCCGTGCGCAGGCGTGCCGCGTGCAGGATCATCAGCCGCGCTGCGTTCAGTTGCATGTGCATGTCGGCCAGCAGGTTGGCGATACTCTGGTGTTCATTAATCGTTTTGCCGAACTGCACGCGCTCGCGGGAATAGGTCAGCGCCGCTTCGAATGCCGCGCGGGCAATGCCCAGCGCCTGGGCGGCGATGCCGATGCGGCCGCCTTCGAGGTTGGACAGGGCAATGGCCAGGCCCTTGCCGCGTTCACCCAGCAGATTGGCCTCGGCAATGGTGCAGTTGTTCAGAGTGACCGCACAGGTATCGGAGGCACGGATGCCCATTTTGTGTTCGGTGCGATCGACGATAAAGCCAGGGGTATCGGTCGGTACCAGGAACGCCGAAATGCCGCGCTTGCCAAGCTCCGGGTCGGTCACGGCAAACACGATGGCCAACTTGGCCCGTTTGCCGTTGCTGACAAACTGCTTGGCGCCGTTGAGCACCCACTGGCCATCGCGCAATTCGGCGCGGGTGCGCAGGTTGTGCGCCTCGGAACCGGCTTGGGGTTCGGTCAGGCAGAAGCACCCAATGACCTGGCCGCTGGCAAGATCGGCCAGCCAGGTTTGTTTCTGCTCTTCGCTGCCATAGTTGAGCACCGGCCCGCAGCCCACCGAGTTGTGGATGCTCATGAACGCGCCGGTGGCGCCATCGCCAGCAGAGATTTCCTCCACCGCCAAGGCGTAGGCAACATAGTCGACATAGGTGCCGCCCCATTCCTCGGGCACCACCATGCCCAACAGGCCCAACTCACCCATCTTCGCCACCAGGGCATCGTCGATCCAGCCGGCTTTTTCCCAGGCCTGGGCGTGGGGCGCGATTTCGCCCCGGGCAAAGTCCCGGGCCATGTCGCGGATCATGACTTGTTCTTCAGTCAATTCGAGGTCGTGCATGATTCAGCTCCCGCTCTCATCGAAACCGTTGAAGAAACTCGCTACATGTTCGGCGTCCAGCGCCTGCAGGGTCGGTGGGTTCCAGCGCGGATTCTTGTCTTTGTCGATCAGCAGGGCGCGCACGCCTTCGATCAGGTCGCCGCGCTCGAACCACTGGCGGTCCAGGTGCAGTTCAAGGGCGAAGCACTGTTCAAGGCTCAGGTGCCGGCCGCGCCGGAGCATTTCCAGGGTCACGCCCATCGCCAGGGGCGAGCGGGTCTGCAGCAGGTCGGCGGTGGTCGTCGCCCACTCATGGCTGTCGGCGACCGTTACCTCACGCATTTGTTCCACAATACTCGGCACATCGGGCAAGGCGAAGAAATGGTCGATAGCCGGGCGCAAGGCGGCCAGCGGCGCATCGGGCAACTGTTGCACCCCGAGCTTCGCCAGCAGGCCCTGAAGGTCCTTCAATGGCGTGTCGTGCCATTGCAGTTGATCGAGTCTGTCATCCAGCGTGGCCAGCTTGCTGCTGTCCAGATACCAATCGGCCAGACCGCAGTACAGCGCATCGGCCGCGCGGATCTGCACGCCGCTGACGCCCAGGTATATCCCCAGTTCCCCGGGGATGCGCGGCAGGAAGTAACTGCCGCCGACGTCCGGGAAATAACCGATGCCGACTTCAGGCATCGCCAGTCGACTTTTCTCGGTGACCACCCGCAGGTCGGCGCCTTGCACCAGGCCCATGCCGCCGCCCAGCACGAAGCCGTCCATCAAGGCCAGCACCGGTTTGCGGTAATGATGAATCGCGAGGTCGAGGGCGTATTCCTCGACGAAGAAGTCTTGGTGCAGGGTGTCGCCGCTCTTGAAACTGTCGTAGAGCGAGCGAATGTCGCCACCGGCACAGAAGGCTTTTTCGCCGGCGCCGCGCAGCACCACCGCATGCACCTGTTCATCCTGTGCCCAGGCGTCGAGCTGACGTTGCAGGTCGCGCACCATTTCCAGGGTAATGGCGTTGAGACCGGCGGGGCGGTTGAGGGTCAGGTGACCGATGTGGTTGCGGACCTCGGCCAGCACTTCATTTTGCGTGGCGACCATGGACGAAGTCCCCTTCGATAAAACCTCAGCAGTCATCACTAACTCCCTGCTTTTATTGTTCTTTATAGACAAGCTCGCGCGCGAGCGATGCAGGATCGTAACAGTGCAAATTTGCCTCGTACAACCGGAAAATGTGCAGGTGCTTTCTGCATTTTTGCAGAAGCAAACGAAAAACAGTCCGGTTCAGGCGCTACGGCTTAGCACCTCGCCAATACTGCGCCGCCTGGCCTGCAACTCAGTGGCATGGATCAGCTGTTCAAGGTCTTCAGGGGTAACGTCAATGAAGGCCTCCATCTGCGCCAGGGCCAGTTTCAGGTCCTGGGCGGTGATCGCCTGGCTGTCGACAGGAGGGTGGTCGGCGGGAACGACGGCCACCGGTTCGCTGGCGCGTTTCGGGTAACGGATGCGCGTCAAGTTGTTGTAGGCCAAGGCGCTGAACAGCATGGTCAATGCGGCGAGCATCACCGGGCCCAGGGCTTTCCAGCCCATGGCAATGGTCGCGGGGTCCGCCAGCACCATCAGCAATGCCAGTGCCCCGGCCGGCGGGTGCAGGCAACGCAGCCAGCACATCAGGATCAGCGCCATGCCCGCCGCGAGACACGCGCTGCCCAGGGTCCGACCCAGCACGTGGGCCACCAGCAACGCTACCACCGCAGCACTCAAGTAGCCGCCGAGAATCGACCAGGGTTGCGCGAGCGCGCCGGAAGACACGGCAAACAGCAAGACCGCCGAGGCACCCAGCGGACCGACCAGGTGCTGCGCCACTTGCATGCCGAATACCTGAGCGCACAGCCAGACGCTGAACATTGTTCCCAGCGCCATGCCGATGGCAGCGCGACTCCATTCCGAAGGGCGGGTGTTGATGGCGGCGGGCAACCAGCGAGCAAGCATGATGAACATCGTTCCATTAAAAACCGAGGAAAAAAAAGGGCTTGCCTGGGAAACCCGGAAAGCCCTTGAAGTTGTTCCAACTGTTGGGGGAGGAACGGCGACAGTGTGCCGTGCCTTTCCTATGCTGACAAATTCATATTAATGAAGCTTCAGTTCATTATTTCTGATGTATCGCCACGCGCCGGCCACTCATGAAACACAGGAAACCGCCCATGGCCGTCAGCGCGCTCAAGGCGTAGAACATGGTCGGCGCCGGGGTGTGCATCAACAGGAAGCCGCAGATCACCGGGCTCAGGGCGCCACCGAGGGCGGCCAGGTTTTGCGCGCCGTAGTAGCTGCCGCGCAGTTCTTCCGGGGCCAGGGTGTCGACGAAGAGGAATTCGGCCGGGTAGATGATCATTTCGCCGAGGGTGAAGATGAACATCGCCACGCACCAGCCCACCAGGCTGTCGGCCAGGCTAAAACCGATCAGCCCGACAATGAACAGGCTGGTGCCGCCCGCGATCCAGTAACGCAGTTGCTCACGGTTGAGGAAGCGGCCGATCTGGTATTGCAGCAGGATCACGCTGATCGCATTGCAGGCGAGCAGGGCCGCCATGGTTTCCAGGGCGCGCTTGGAATCTTCGGTCACCAGCAGGTATTGCGACAGGTACAGGGTGAAGCGCCCGTGCACCACGGTGCTGAGCAGGCAGCCGCAGGTGAACATGATCAGCGTGCGGTCGTTTTTCAGGGTGACCAGGGTCTTGAGGAAGCTCTGTGGTTGGCTGACTGTCGGTGTCTGCGCTGAGTCCCTGGGGATACCCAGCATCAGGAAGATGCTGAAAAACGCGATCCCCCCGGCGATTAGGAAAGGCGCGATCGAATACACCCCGGCAATCACCACGCCGAGCATGGGGCCGGTGGCGTAACCGATGTTGGTCAGGGTGTAGCGCAGGGAAAACGCCTTGGCGCGTTGGCCCATGGGCAGGTTTTCGCTGAGGATCGCCTTGGAGCCAATGAGGAACAAGGCCGACGCAGTCTCGGTGATGACCAGCGTCAGGGTGGTCAGGTAGAGGTTTTCGGCAAAGGTCAGCAGCACGAAGCCGATGGCGCTGGAAAGCATCGCCAGGATCAGCAACCGGCGTTTTTCCAGGCGGTCGATGATGTAGCCGCCATACAGGGCGAGCAGGGTGGCGATGAACACCGCGATGCCCAGCAGCAAGCCGACGTCCTGTTGGTTGAGGCCCAGTTTGTTGCTCAGGAACAGGGTGAGCAGCGGGCTGGTGATGGCGCGGCTGACGACGATGGTCAGCGAAACGATCATCAGCCGGCGAATAACGAGCGAGTAAGTGGCCACGGGGGTGCTAATGTCCTTATTCAGATTCTGTAGTGTCCGACGCGATACCGAGTTGCTGCCATTCGCGGGCAAGCCTCGCTCCTACAAGGGCGTCGCAAACCTGTAGGAGCGAGGCTTGCCCGCGAAGACGCCGGATCAGACCACGCAATCATCACGTCAGCCACCTCTCAATCGTGCGCAGCGATTCCAGCGCTTCCAGCCGCCACAACTGCCCCAGTAATTCCTCAGCCTGCCCCCGCGGCATCACCCGCTCTGCCAGGCTGAAGAATTTCTCCTCCAGCGCCGCATCACTCAACGGGTTACCCGGCGCCCCCAAGGGCGGATCGACGCACAGGCTCGCCTGCCGACCGTCCACGGTCCGCACGCTCACCACGGGTTCGCCATCCTCGGACAGTTGCGGGTCCACTTCAAGACGAATGCGCGACATCCACGGGGCAATGCGCGGATCGCCGCGCAAGTCATCGTCGTACGCCTGCAGACGGCAATGACCGTGCACCAGCCGCGCCGCCAGCGCATAGGGCAGGCTCATTTGCGCCGCCGCCTGGCTCGCGACGTCATGGCCGCCGCACATGTCCTTTAGAAAACCGCACAACGAAACCTGAATGTCTTCAACCTGATCAACCTGCACATCGAGCTGCTCGAGCAACAGGCCCAGGGCGTCGATGGCCGAATGCGTACCCCGGCAGGAAGCGTAGGGCTTGATCGAGCAACGGGCGAGTTTCCACACGTCGCCCAGCCCGGCATCCAGCGCCTCGGGGTTGGAAGTGGGGGCGGCGAGGGTATTGAGAAATCCGCCCCAGACGTCATCAAATAACCGGGTTGGTCCACTGATGCCTTGCCGGGCAAAGCGCGCCGCGAGCAAACCGCCTTCGGCGGCTCGACCACTGTGCAGTTTCTTGCTTTGCGAACCATCGTGGATGAAGGCCCACAAGCCACCGCTGAAACTGCCGGCGATGCCCAGGGCCGACAAGGTCTGCCCGGCGTCCAGGCGCAGGATCCGCGCGCAGGCCGCCGCCGCGCCGAACACCCCGCAGGTGGCGGTGGAATGCCAGCCGGCGCCGTTATGGGCCGAGTAACCGCCGCAGGCTTCGAGCACCCGGCGACCGACTTCGTAGCCGATCACCACGGCGGTGATGAACTCGCGTCCCGTCATCGGTTGATCGGACAGCGACACCGCGGCCATCACCGCCGGTATCACCACTGCGCCGGAATGATCGCAGCCGCCGGTGTCGTCCAGTTCCAGGGCGTGGGCGGCGATGCCATTGAGCATCGCGGCCTGTGCCGCGCCAACCCGCTGTTGGGTGCCCCAGATCAAGCTGCTGCCAGCTTCGCCTTGGTAAACCTCGCGCGCCGTTCGCGCCACATCGCTCCCGGCCCCGGCCAGGGTCGCGCCGAAGGTATCGAGGATGTGTCGCTTGGCTTGCTCGACCAGCGCCGGTGGCAGGTCTTCGAATCGTGTATCGGTGCAAAACTGCGCCAGTCGCTGCAGGCGTCCGCTCATGACAGGTAATCCCGATAATGCCGTTCGAACACGCACGCCGGATGATCCTCGGGCACGGGTGCGGCGGTTTGCGCCCACCACCGGGCGACTTCGGCGCCGGTGGCGATCCACACGTCATCGTGCTGCAAAATCCCTTCGAGCAATTCGCGCAACACCGCGATGCGCCCGGGCGTGGCAATGATTTCCGGGTGCAGGCGCAACACGTAGCACAAGCCAAAACGGTGGAAGCCGGCGAAGTCCATTTGCAGGTTGCCCAGGGTGTGGCTGTAGGAAGCGATCCGTGATTGCGCCGGTGGTACTGCCGGGCTGAGGTTGAACGCGAAGTAAGGTTCGTCCTCCAGTTCGTAGTGCAACGGCAACTCGATCACCTGCGGGGCTGTCGGGTGCGCGAACGGTAGATCATCGCCGCGCCATGACGACGACCACTCAATACCCTGGTCCTGCAGCGCCTCGATGAAACCCGGCGCTGCGTTGCCGGCCGGAATGCGAAAGCCGCTGGGGCGCTGGCCGGTCAGCGCCTTCAATGCGGCGCATCCCTTGGCCACCTCGGCACTTTGTGCGCTGAGGTCGAGCGTGTCGTAGTTCTGGTGGCGATACCCGGCGCAGGCGATTTCATGTCCGCCGGTGGTGATTGCGTGGATGTGGCTGGGGTTTTCTTCGGCGACGATGCCGGGGACGAACCAGCTGCTGCAGACACCGAGCTCCTTGAACAGAGCGAGCAGTCGTTCCACGCCGCGCTGGGTGCCGTAGCGCCAGACCGACAGGGTCTTGTCGCGTCCGGCCACTTCCGGGGCCTGGGTGAGAATGCCGTGGATGTCGTTGTAATCGACGGTCAGCACCACGGCGCAGCGATAGCCTTTGGGCCAGACGGTGGACTCAGCCATGGTGATGCTCCTTGAGCCACCAGCGGGCGACGTCACGGCAGGTGGCGAACCAGACGTCGTCGCGCTGGCGCATGTGTTCGAAGAGTTTTTCCAGCAACAGGATGCGCCCCGGTTTGCCGGTGATCTTGGGGTGGAACAGGGTGGTCAGGCACAACCCTTCGTTCATCGCACCGTCGTATTCGCGGCACCAGTTGTCCAGGGTCAGCGAGTAGCTCGCGGTGCGGTCCAGCCCGGACGGGAAGTCCGGGGCCCGGGTGTAGGCGATGGAGGCGTAGTCGTCCATTTCCCAGCGCCCGGGGATTTCTACCAGCGGCGTGGCATGGCCCGGCACGTTGACCAGGTACGGCCGGTCATCGCCGCGCATGCTGCTGGAGTAGCTCACGCCTGCCTCTACCAGCATGGCCGGGGTTTCGGCGCGCCAGTCGCCAGAGGGCGTGCGGAAGCCTTCGGCGCGGATGTTCAAATGCTTCCAGAACACTTCGCGGGAAAGCTTCATGACGTCCTTTTGCTGTTCCAGCGTCAGGGCGTAAAAGGATTCGTGTTTGTAGCCGTGATAAGCCACCTCATGCCCGCGCTCGACAATCGCCTGGCACTGTTTAGGCCAGTTCTCCACGACCCAGGCCGGGACGAAGAACGTCGTCGGGATGCGGAACTCATCGAGCAAATCGAGAATCCGCGGCAATGCCCGGTAGGGGCCGTAACCGCCGAATCCGAAGTACTCGGGCTTGCGCCAGATCGAACCGTTGAGCATGGCATCGCCGGTCGGGCCGTCGAGGTCGAAGGCTAGGGCCAGGCAGGCCTTGTGCTGGTCGGGCCAGGTGGGTTGGGGTAAGGAGGACATCAGTGGTGCTCCAGCTATCTATAAATACACACCAAACCCTTGTAGGAGTGAGCCTGCTCGCGATGACGGTGGCACATTCAACATCTTCATCGACTGGCATGCCGCCATCGCGAGCAGGCTCGCTCCTACAGTGGGATGGGGTTGCCTGTGCGGTTATTTGCCGGCGTTGATGGTCACGGTCTTGATCGCACCCAGTTCCAGGTCCCACTTCTTCAGGATGGCCTGGTAGCTGCCGTCATCGATCATGCTCTGCAGGGCAACCTTCACCGCTTCGCTCAACTCAGGTTTTTTCTTGCTCACGCCAAGGCCGGTGAACTGCGAGGAGATCGGCAGGCCCACGGTCTTGTACATGTCCTTTTCCTGGGTCTTGAGGTACGGCAGGGTTTCGCTGCCCTGCATGGCCGCATCGATACGGCTCTGGCGCAGTTGCGCACGGGCGTCGGCCGAGCCTTCGGTGCCGATCACGTTAATCGCAGGCTTGCCCGCGGCTTCACAGTTGGCCTTGCTCCACTCGGCGATTTCCGCCGGGAAGGTGGTACGGCGGCTGGTGCCGACCTTCTTGCCGCACAGGTCGATGATCTCGTTGGTGGCCGCGTTTTTCTGCAGGGTGTAGAACTGCGGGCCGCTGGTGAAGTAGTCGACGAAGGTCACGCTGGCCTGGCGCTCCTTGGTGTCGGTCATGCCCGACAGCACCATGTCCACGCGGTCGGTGGTCAGGGCGTTGATCATTTGCTCGAAGCCGGTTTCCTGCCATTTGATCTTCACCCCCAGGCGTTCGGCCAGGGCGTTGCCCAGGTCAACGTCCAGCCCGGTGAGGGTGTTGGTGGCCGGGTCCTTGAAGTCCATCGGCGGGTAGTTGGGCATGATCGCGACGACGATCTCGCCTTTTTCCTTGATGCTGGCCGGCAACTCGGCAGCAAAGCTGAAGCCGGATGCCATAACGCCTGCGAGTACTGCTGGAATAACGAAGTTCTTCATGGTCGTTCTCTTATGAGTGTTGTGAGCGCTAAAGGGCACTAGGTTCGAACGGCAGAAATGAAGCTTTGGGTGCGTGGGTTTTGCGGACTTATTAGTATTTCTTCGGGGCTTCCTGCCTCCACGATCTGTCCGCCGTCCATGAACACCATGCGGTTGGAGACTTCGCGAGCGAAGCCCAGTTCATGGGTGACGACGATCATGGTCATGCCGGTCTGCGCCAGGTCGCGCATCACCGACAGCACCTCACCGACCAGTTCCGGGTCGAGTGCCGAAGTGGGTTCATCGAACAGCATCAGCTTGGGGCGCATGGCCAGGGCGCGGGCAATCGCCACCCGCTGTTGCTGGCCACCCGAGAGTTCGATCGGGTAGCTGTTGCGCTTGTCGGCCAGGCCGACCCGGGCCAGCAATTCCACGGCTTCTTCGTGCGCCTCCTTGGGCGAACGCTTGAGCACCTGGCAGGGCCCCTCGATGATGTTTTGCAGCACGGTCATGTGCGGGAACAGGTTGAAGCGCTGGAACACCATGCCGGTGGACAGGCGCTGGCGGGCGATCTGCGACTCGTTGAGTTCGTGCAGCTTGTTGCCGACGACGCGATAGCCCACCAGTTCGCCGTCGACCCACAGGCCGCCCTTGTCGATCTTCTCCAGCTGGTTCACGCAACGCAGCAAGGTGCTTTTACCGGAGCCGGACGGGCCGATGATGCACAGCACTTCGCCTTGCTCGACTTCGATATTGATGTCCTTGAGGGCGTGGAAATGGTCGTAGTACTTGTTCAGGCTCACGGCCTTGACGATGCTTCTCATGTTGGGCTCCTCAAGAACGCTTGCCGGCGCCGCGAGCGAAACGACGCTCCAGACGGCTTTGACCGAAGGACAGGACGGTGACGGTGGCCAGGTACCAGATACCGGCGACGATCAGCAGCTCCATCACGCGGGCGTTGGCGTAGTAGATGTTCTGGGCGTTGTAGAGCAGTTCCGAGTACTGGATCACGCTCGCCAGGGAGGTCATTTTCACCATGCCGATGAATTCGTTGCCCACCGGCGGAATGATGACCCGCATGGCCTGGGGCAGGATGATCCGGCGCAAGGCCTGCAGGCGCGGCATGCCGATCGACTTGGCGGCTTCATACTGGCCGGTGTCCACCGAGAGCAGGCCGGCGCGCACCACTTCGGCGGTGTAGGCGCCCTGGTTGATGCTCAAGCCGAGCAGGGCGGCGACGAAGGGCGTCATCAGGCTCACGGTGTCCAGTTCGAACAGGCTGGGGATGCCGATGGTGGGGAAGATCAACGCCAGGTTGAACCACAACAGCAGTTGCAGGATCAGCGGCGTGCCGCGAAACAGCCAGGTGTAGGTCACCGCCACGTAGCGCAGGATCGGGTTGGCCGACATGCGCATGATCGCGGTGATCACCCCGAACACGATGCCCAGCGCCATTGCCAGCACCGCCATGACGATGGTGTTGAGCAAGCCCCACATGATCGCCTGGGAAGTGAGGAACTGGCCGATGTAGGACCATTCGATCTTACCTTCGGCAAAAGCCCGCACCAGGCCGATGATGGCAATGACGATCACCGTGGCGAAGAAAATCCGCCCGTAGTAACGCCGTGGCACATGATCGTACTGGGTAATGTCGAACTGGTTTTCCGCCAGTTTGCGCTCCGCCTGGAGTCGTTCTGCTTGTGTCTGGCTCATGGTTGTTTCTCCGTACACTGTTCTCTCAAATCCACCACATTCCCCTGTAGGAGCGAAGCTTGCTCGCGAAAGCGGTGTGTCATTCACCACTGATGCTGACTGGCATGGCCTCTTCGCGGGCAAGCCTCGCTCCTACAGGGGGTTGGTCGCCTATCAGAGGCGGAAGCCCTGATAGTCCTCGGTCCAGACCTGCTGGGCGGCGAGGGCGGTTTTCAGGCGGGCGATCTGTTCGCGTACCTGTTGCGGCGCGGTGCCGCCCCAACCACTGCGTGCAGCAATGGCGGCTTCCAGGGTCAGGCTGTCGCGCACCTGTGGCGTCAGGCGCGGGTCGATCTCGGCCAGCAACGCAGGCGACGCTTCCCACAGTTCGATGTCGTGTTTCTCGCAGGCCTGGACCAGCGCCCCGGTGATTTCGTGGGCCTCCTTGAACGGTACGCCGCGCACCGCCAGCCAGTCGGCGACTTCGGTGGCGAGGGTGAACCCCAGGGGCGCCTGGCGCCGCAATTCTTCGACGTTGACCTTCATGGTCGCCACCATCCCGGCCATGGCCGGCAGCACCAGCAGCAGGGTGTCGACGCTGTCGAGCACGCCGTGCTTGTCTTCGCTCAAGTCGCGGTTGTAGGACAGCGGCAGGGATTTGAGGGTGGACAGCAGACCGGTCAGGTTGCCGATCAGGCGGCCGGCCTTGCCCCGGGCCAGTTCGGCGATGTCCGGGTTTTTCTTCTGCGGCATGATCGAACTGCCGGTGGCGTAGGCGTCGTCCAGGAAGACCCAGCGGAATTGGCGCGAGGACCACAGGCAGAACTCTTCGGCGAGCCGGGAAATGTTGACCCCGAGCATGCTGGCGATGAACAGGAACTCCGCGACGTGGTCGCGGCTGGCGACGGCGTCGATGGAGTTTTCACACACGCCGCGGTAACCCATCTCCTGCGCCGACTGCTGTGGCAGGCGCGCAATGGCCGACCCCGCCATCGCTGCCGCGCCCAGTGGCGACAGCGAGGTACGCACATCCCAGTCCACCAGCCGCTGGACGTCGCGCAGCATCGATTGGGCGTGGGCCAGCAGGTGATGGGCAAACACGATCGGCTGGGCTTGCTGCAAGTGGGTGAAGCCGGGGCAGATGCTTTCGATGTGTTGCTCGGCCTGGTCCACCAGCGCCTGCTGCAAGGCCAGCACTTCAACGGCCAGGGTGCGCACATGGTCACGCAGGAACAGCCGCAGATCGTTGGCGGTCTGGTCGTTGCGCGAGCGGCCTGCGCGCAGCTTGCCGCCCAGCGCGCCAAGACGCTCGGTCAGCAGGCGTTCGATGAAGGTGTGGACGTCTTCGTCGTCGAGGGTCGGGGCAATGCTGCCGGCGCGAAAGTCAGCGCCGATGCCTTCCAGGGCGTCGAGCATGGTCCGGGTTTCCTGTTCGCTCAGCAACCCGGCGCGCTGCAGTTCCCGGGCATGGGCCTTGGAGCCGGCGAGGTCATACGGGGTCAGGCGAAAGTAGCGTTCCGGGCAACGGGACAGCGCGGCCAGGGCTTCGGACGGACCGCTTTTGAAGCGAGCTCCCCAGAGACGGTCGGTGGTTTGAGACATTGTTGTTTTCCTCGTCGATAAGCGGATTGAAATCGCAGTGCCGGACTTGCCGTGAGTGCCGAAGAGCATTCGGGCGCAATCAGGCCAAATCAGGTTTCAAGGGCAGGGGAAAAATACAGTTGCCGGGGAGGCGGAAGCTGATCGTAGTGTCAGCTTTTATTGTTTCGAGAACAGTCAGTTGGCACTGATGTTCGGGATTTTTTGGCGGTTGCCAAGCCTGGTTTTCTGTGTTCATTATTATTAGGTCAGCTATGTTTTTGTTGTTGGACACAGGTTGTTGAATGTGGCGCCAGAGGTAAATAAGCATTATGGAAACCCCACTTTCCAATTCCGGAAACCCGCCGCCGAAAACGCTGCAACGGGCACCGCTGGCCCTCAGTGGGCTGGATTTCAAGCTGCTCAAGGTATTCAAGGCGGTGGTCGAGGCCGGCGGTTTCAGTGCGGCACAAAACGAGTTGAATGTGGGCTTGGCGGCGATCAGCAAACAGATCTCCGACCTTGAGATCCGTATCGGTATGCGCCTGTGCACCCGAGGTCGCGAGGGTTTCCACCTGACCGAAGAAGGGCGCTTGGTGTATCAGGCCTCGATTGATTTATTTGCCTCGGTTGACAACTTCCGTGATCGCCTTAGTTCAGCGAAAAATGAACTTGTTGGGGATCTTGGTATTGGGGTTATTGATAATACGATTTCCGATCCATTATCGCCGTTAGTTAGCGCTCTTAGAACAATAAATGAGCACTCGCCAAAAGTAAGGTTTCAACTTCAAGCGTCGCAGCTCGATGAGATCGAACGGGGTGTCGTCGAGGGTCGACTGGTGGCCGGTATCGTTCCGGTTTATCAACGGCGGGAAGAGTTCGATTACTACCCATTGTATGAGGAACGCTCGGAAGTTTACTGCGCGTTGGGTCACCCGTTGTTCGATGCGCCGGCGGATCAGATGAGCAGCAACATGCTCAAGGACTACGAATGCATCAACCACCGCTACGCAATCCATCGCGACAAGCTCAACTTCGCCAACTACGACAGCTTTTCCGCTTCGGCGACTCAGGTTGAGGCCGTGGCGCTGCTCATCAGGACCGGTCGATTCGTTGGGTTTCTACCGCAGCATTACGCCGCGAACTGGGTGGCGCAAGGGCAGTTTCGGGCGCTGTGTCCGGAGCTGATTCATATCGTCACGCCGTTCAATCTGATCCTTCGTCACAACACTGTCCGCAGTCCGTTGGTCAAAGCGTTTGCTCAGGCGTTGGGTGTGGACTTGAAGGCGGCAGCCTAAGCTCGACGGTTTTTTGACAGTTCTGCAGTCGAGCAATTCAGGCGACTGATTTGCAACGATTTGCAATATTGTCGTACCCGGCTAGGCTACAGAAAGCATCACTTCATGTGCCCTGAAGTCGCTGAGCAGTAGAGCCATGATCGATAAACCCCACTCAACTTGTGCGGAGATCGTTCCATGAAGCTTAGCGCTACCCTTGGCATGTCCATCACGGACTTTTGCCAGAACAAATTTACCCATCCCGACGACAATCATTGTGCCCATTTCGTTTGTCACGTACTGAGCCTGGATGTCGGGTACTCCTGCCGCACTCATACGAGAGGCAGGCATCCTGGCGCATGCATTCGCGTCCAGGAACTCTTTACTGAATGCCCCAGTGTCGGCAATTGGGGCAGTCAGCCGCCAGGCATGTGCCTGGTCTTCGTTACCGACAAAACAAATGTCAACCTCGCCGGTCATGTGATGCGCAACGTGCCGAAGAAACATGTCGGGATTTTTAGCGGTGGCTTCATCTACAACTATTCGAACAAGCAAGACATCGTCGTCAAGCAGACGCCTGAGGCTTTTCTCGATCGGTTCAAGAACACCTATGGAGGTAACCAAGGTCTGTTTTACGGCACGTTTCCTCCTGGAGCGGATGTCCCCGAACCAGAGCAAGCCATGCCCGAGGGAGCCCCACCGGCGGCCATCCAACCCCAGGCAATTGGTCCAACCCCTGTGATACGCAAAGTCCTTGCTACTGCAACCAGGCACGATTATTTCGCGACACTGGGTGATGAGCCTGAGTTCTACGTGGGACGAGAGACTGCCTACAAATCATTGCGTGGGTTGGCGCAGCCATCGGGCAAACTTTCTGGTCCGCGCTATGAAATACCGCGATTTACAGACGACTACGGGCCGGTCGCGGCCATGTTGGGGATCATTGCTGCTGGCGAAAGTGACGGCCATTTCAACCGATTGAACAGCTACGATAGAGCGGCTTTCACCTTCGGTTTTTTCCAGCTGGCGGCCCATACGCCGAGGGATAACCTCATTCTTTTGTTCCGTAAACTGGCTGTCGATAATGCGGGTTTCCGGGAGCTTTTCCCGGACCTTGAAGTGGTTGACGGGAAGCTGCATCGAATGTCGGGCGCGCACGCGATCAGCCTTGAGATCGAGTACCCGCGTCCGGCCAAACCGAGCGAAATGAACCTTTCCGACTTCATGCGCTAACTCAATGCCGATGGCACTCAGGTCGACGATGTCGAGTTGAGCGCTGCCAGCCGACTTATCCATCTGGCAAATACCGATGACGCTTTCAATGGGATGCAAGTGAACCTGGCAGCGCAAATCGTGATGCGCCGTATGCGCAACTCCTACAGCGTCATGTATGACTTGAACGGGGTTTCGGACCTGGTTTGCGCCGCAATCGCTGACATCCACCATCAGGGGCGAGGCTTGAAAACCCAGGTGAAGGCAGCGCTGGCGGGGTCAAGCACAGTGAAGGGCAGGCTTGACCTGCTCTGCAAAATAGGCGCGGATGATTATCCGGAACGCTGCCGGACACTGAAAAAGGCCTTGATGCAGGCTAAGAGTGATGGGTTTCTGGGTAAAAGCGTTTTCGACAAAGCCAGTGGCTTGTTTCGCCCGGGAAGCGGCTGGGAGGAATGAAGTTTCAACCGTTGCGCAAAGCACCTCAGGAGGGCTGCACCATGCCGGTTTATCGAATCGTTGACGATGCCATTTTGGAAGAAACTGAGTACCGTGCTCGCGCTGATGAGATCGCAGAACATCTCGCGTTGCGTTCCGAAGGACTGGTGAAGGGACCACTACCGTTGAGTTTTGGTCGTGAACTGGGCTCTGAGCCGATCTTACTGGAACCAAGGCTGGAAGTTACAGAAGCCGGGAGCTTCACGCCCATTGGAATCGGCAAGCCATTGACCGTCGAACTTCGTCATGTCTACACGGGTCGTCTTCCCAAATCAGGAAGATTATTCGGCAGGCGCAAGGACGTAGCCGTCATTTCGAGTGTCAAGGATTATTCGATATTTGCTGCCAGCTCTCGGGCGCTTAACTTTATTGAGCGACAGCTCGAAGCACACAGCCATTTGAAAGTGCCCAGCGCCTTTTCGAACGGTACACCGGTAATTGCGTACTACCCATCGGTGGTTGCCGACAGTCTCACGCTCAGCGTTGAGTTGGCGACTGATGATTTCCCCGAAGAGTTTGTTGAACAGGCCAGCAAGGGGCTGCAGGCGGCAGGTGGCATTCCTCTGTTAATGCCGTATGCGGGTTATCTACTCGGGGCTGGAGTGATAGTTCACTTGGCAGGGAATCTCTCAAATGTACTGCTCGACGGCGGGGCAGAGTTTACAATCACAGAATCAATACCTTTCGACTCTCCTGGTGTGCCTGGCGCGCGTGCCGACTTCCGCCTGCTTTGCCATGCGCAGAACTTGCCGATTGACTATGACTACGTAGCGGGGCAGGGCCTCGTCCACCGAGAAACCAAGGCGCTCTATGCCGGCGACGAACCCTACATAGTCATTAGCCTCGACGGCAAGAGTCGGCCGGGGTTGGAGGAGTTCGCACCCACAATAGCCAGTGCATCGGTTCTAAAACGGTTTTTCGATATTGGTGACAAGGGAGAGGCGTCGGTCGACGCAATCATGGAGGGGCTCAAGCTTGCCTCCGACATGCGATTTCGCGATCAGGCGCTCCAGATGAAGCAGCGAATCGCGAAACTCCCTGATGACGATCCTGACCGCGCGCGGCTGGAAGCCAAATATTCCGCATTGGTCAAAAATATTGTTAATTCGCTTTTCCTCCCCTCATGACGTCAGCCCTTTAACTGCCAGGAAAGTGTCGCAAAAACTTCAAGGCGCCTTGTTAGCAAGATGCAAAAGCAGGAGTCATGAGATGGAGTATCTGAATCTGTTACGCGAAATATTGGCCAGTACCGACGCTGCTGTACCAGTATCGAACTCAGGCAAAGCGTTCCCTGCATATGAGCTGCGTTTTATCCTGGAGTATGTGCAGAAACCGGATCTGGCTACAGAGCAGGAGCGAGTTTCATCCGCGCTGCGTTCATCCCGCTTCCAACTCCTTGAGTTGGATGCGGCATTGGAAAAATTTCTTGTTCTACGTTTCATCGGAGTCGAACGAACACTGGCGCCGCGGGAACTGTTCGCCATTGGTTACGCCCTCGCCGATGTACTTGAACTGGTCAGTGCTGAACCTGACGTGGGTTCCGATTTTTTTGCTGACCCAGAGCAAGAGATTGAGAATCCGACTATCGAGGCCACCAATGTTCTGGACGGTTTGTGTTGGGTCAAGGGTGACGCACCGCCAGACCGGCGTTGGGCATTACAGATTGCCGGGGTAACCGATGCGTGGGCCATGAGTCGTGGCGATGGCATTGTGGTAGGGCAACCAGACACCGGGATCACGAAGCATGATCAGTTGGGAGACGAGATGCTGGATATGACTCGGGCTTTCGACATCATCGATGGAGATGCTGACCCACAAGACCCTCTCTCGTCCGAGATGGCCAACCCCGGCCATGGCACCGGAACGGCCAGTGTCGTTGCCGGCAAAGAGACGGCACAGATGAGTGGCGTGGCGCCGCAAGCACGCGTGGCACCGATACGCTGCATTGAAGATGTGAAAGTTTTCAATGCTGCACCCGTTGCTGCCGCTATTGCCCACGCTGAACGGGCAGGTTGCCACATTATATCAATGAGTCTGGGAGGCGTTCCCAGTCGGGCGTTGCATGCCGCGGTACGCGTGGCGATTGAAAGTGATCTCATCGTCATCGCCGCTGCGGGTAATTGTGTGCGCACCGTAGTCTGGCCGGCCCGTTACAAGGAGGTGATAGCCGTTGCGGGCACCAACATTGACAACAAGCCCTGGAAAGGCAGTTGCCGTGGCGGCTCGGTTGATATTTGCGCACCAGCGGAGTTCGTATGGCGGGCGCAGCGTAACTCGGTATCCGATCCTGCCTCAATCGTGAGCGGTGGTCAGGGCACATCCTTCGCTGCAGCCATGGTCGCCGGTATCGCAGCGTTGTGGTTGGCCCATCATGGGCGGGATGCCGTGATCACAGAGGCGCGGCAAAGAGGCGTTTCGGTCCAGCGGCTGTTCAAGGTGGCGCTGCAATCGACCGCCAAACGGCCGCCTGACTGGGATGTCGAAGATTTCGGTCCTGGTGTCATCCATGCCAGGAATCTGCTGGACTTGAAGCTGGCTGAAATTCCCCTTGCGCATTCCGAGGTCGCCGAAGAACCTGTCCAGTCCATGCAGCGACTTCTCGATGAGGAATTCGGTCCTGCCGCGAGCGATACCGGTTTTCCATGGGACAGGTATGAGTCCGAGATCGCCATGATTGCTCTCAACCAGGCGAGATTGACGGGGTCGGCCGGGACTTTGAAAACGGAAGCGAAGACTCAAGGAACAAGACCTTCACCCCAGTTGAGTGAAGCCGCGTCGCAGTCTGCGGATACGAGATTGCTGCGATTTGCCGAGCGATCGGGAAAAACCAGCCTCTCTCGCCCACCCAGCGTCGCACCTGGCGCTCTACAGATCACTCGAATGCGCATAGGGTTGCCACGTAAGGGGTTGGGCCTGGAAAGCGCAGGGGTGTTTGACCCGCAAAAGGCACGTAGTTATCTGCTTGGCACAGGTAAAGTGGAACAGATTGACCGTTTCGCCAAGTTACTTGACGCAGGAAGGCCTCTTGATGCCAAGGACCGCAACCTGGTCATTGGCTCGATCGAAGAAGGCATAGATCAGTTCGTCCAGGGACGACCGTTGAATTTGAGTGGTTTGATGGGGCTGGAGGCGTTGGTTCGTTTAACGGGAAGACCAGCACTGCGGGTACGCAACAACGACATCGATGAGAATGATCCCCGGGTTAAAGAGTGGCAGGACCAGCTTTTTCTAGCCAAGCAAGACAATAGCTTGCAGAACCGAATGGCCAAGGTTGGGCGAATTGATGTCGACGGCGTGCATATGGGGACAGGATTTGTGGTCGGAACGGGGATCGTCCTGACGAACCGTCATGTGCTTCAGACCTTTGCCGCGCCCGTCCCCACGCGAAACAATCCGCAAAAGTGGATAGTGACCAGTGCCCGCGTCACGATCGATTTTGCCGATGAGCCCAGCTCAGAGACTACGGCGACTCGGTTCCACATCAAGTCGGTCATTGGGGCCGGACCTGATGAAATTCGTGATGATCTGATTGATTTCACCTGCCTGGACGCGGCTTTGCTGGAAGTCGAAACCGTTAATAGCGTTGGCAAGACACTTCCCGCACCGATGGAGCTGGTACGTGATAAAGGTAAATCAGACCCAGGCAAAGTGATTTTCATGGTGGGTTACCCAGGTCGGCCTTCCGTCCTGCCGCGTGATGCCGCCGGGAAAATCGATGTCGAAATCGCAGCTCGCTTGAACCAACTGTTTGGTGCTGACTACGGCACCAAGTATCTCTCTCCCGGAGAGATCATGCTGGCCTCCGGGCAATCCGAGCGTGATGCCAGAAAATGGATGTTGACACATGATGCCACGACGCTGGGAGGATGTTCGGGTTCATTTATTGTTAACCAGGATGACCCGATGGGGGTCGTCGGCCTGCATTTTGGAGGACACTGGATGCGTGAGAACTACGCGCATTCCATGGGGGCTCTAGCTGCTGGCGAAAACTTCCTGTTGCGCACCGACATCAACTGGAAGGGCTAAAAAAAATGCCCCCGCCAACGGATGAAGTGCTGAGCCGGATTGCCGCCGGGATTGTACTTTCCCGCGACGTGTTCGCGAGCCTGTACGATCCGTTGGCGGTCAGGCACGGAACCGACGAACTTAAAATGGTTCAGCTCAGGGTCCCCATGAGCCAGGTTCCTTTTTTTTCAGCGCTCGCGGCCGCAAGGGAAGGCGGCTGGATTGATGAGCTGTGCTTACAGTTGCTTAGCGCCGGAGCCATTCCTGAAGTCGATAAAAAGACACCTGCGGCGAGCAGCATGCAGATTGATCTTCAGGGCATCGTTCAACCCTTACTCGGCTATCTTCGGCCCGAACTGCTCCAGACGGGGGTGATGACGGCAACCCGGCGCGTTGGTTGCATCATCATCGATCACGGCACAGAGAAAGTGACGGGCACCGGTTTTTTGGTCGGTCCGCAGGCGTTGATGACCGCCTGGCATGTTGTCAGTCTGCTGGTGGATGCAAAGGGTGCTGTGCTTCCAAACAGTCAAAGTGAAATACGCATCGAATTCGACCGATTTGGCGGATCACACGAGACGGTTACAGTTCATGTTGCCGAGCAGTGGCTTATTGAATCCAGCCGGTACCACCCCACGGAAATGCCCTCAGTTACCGTTACTGATTTTAATAACGTTGCCGCGGAGGGTTTCGACGTCTTCCTCGACTACGCAGTCATTCGCCTCCAGACGGCTGTCGGGCGCGAGCGAGGTTTTTATAAACTGGATCCTCAACGCAAGCCGAGGGTTAATGCAGCAGGAGCTCAAGTCACATTGTTTCAACACCCTTCGGGCGTCGGAATGCGTGTGGCTATGGGGGTTGGCGTAGCGCTTTGGCCTCCGGTCCTGGAGTCTCGCTTGCGTCACAATGCCAATGCCCAGCACGGTGCGTCTGGTGGTCTGCTCGTTGATGCAGAGTTTCAACCCATTGCATTGCATCAGTGCGGATTCAGCGATGAGGGTGGGAGTGCCGTGATTAACGGCGCGATCCCTACGGCATGCATCGCGACAAAGGGCGAGAAAGTGGCTGACTATCTCACGGTTATCGGATTTGATCCGATCTGGAAGATCGCGGCAACTGCCGAACCGGTTCTCGGTCGTGAGGATTTTCAGCGTGCCGTGTTGCTCTGCTTGTCAGGAAAAAAACGGATTCTTGCAGTCAGTGGCGATCCCAAGACAGGTAAAAGCTTTAGCATCAAGCTGCTGCGCTCGTTGCTGGGTGATGCCGAGCACTCAGTTATTGAGTTCAGGGCGGCTGAGTTGGAAATTGAGCCGGAGAGGCTTGCTGCGCAAATTCTCAAACGAGTGGCCGCCTCTTCCCTGGCCTCTGCATTGCCATCGGCCAGTAATGCAGATACCGCTATCGAAGCCTGGATCAAAGACACGCTGTTTCCCGAATTCGCCTATCGACTGAAAATAGCTACAGGTCAGAAGATGACATGGCTGGTCATCGATGATCTCGACGTCAATCCCTTGCCGAATGGCGCCATACGGCATTTTCTGGAAAGGCTTTACCAGGAGATCGAATTGATACCACTGCTGCGTATCGTCCTGATTGGATTCTCCGGCGTCGTGCCTGGCGCTTCCGCCCTATTGGTCAGCCGCGATCTTTGCAGGATGGTTACGCACGAGGAAATCTCAACGTACATCGGGCTCTATTCCTCTGCTTTAAACATTACACTTTCGCCTGCAGAGGTCCAGAGGCTTACGGTGACTGTGGAAAAAGGTGCTGCACTGCTTGGCGGCCCACGCTTTTCTGCCTTGGCGACCTATATCCTGGAAGTCTTGCATCCTGCGATGAGTATCTCATGAGTGAATCAGTGCAAGCTGCCGTCGACGGTGTAATTTCTGACCTGGTGTTGAAGGCGCGTGAGACCGCGTCGCTGGTTGGCACTTTCGATCCGCAAAAGCTCGTTGCAATGGAAAGCGACCCTGATACTGCGATGGAAGTGTTAAGGGCATTGGCCAAAGACTGCGACGAAGTGGAGTCGGAACAAGGGTTCCGCTGGCGGCTCAACCCCGATACCCGGCGCTCGACGCTGAGTGCGTTGGGTAGGTCCGGCCGGGTCGCAGAGGTGGCGCGAAAAGCCAGGCCGGAACCCGATGATCTGTTTGGCGAGCATTTGATTGCAACCGTATTAGGCCGCCCGGTCAAGTTGCTCGATCTGCCCACTAAGGCGCTGGCGGAACTGAACACCGCCATACAGTTTGTAGCACCGGTAGCGAATGCCGAGACATCTTCTCAACAGGTGGAAAGGGTACTCGCTCGAAGGGCAGTCGAGTCGACACTAAGGATCGTGTTGCCAACAAAACTTTTGGGAAGGCATACCGAACTCAAGCGTCTCAATGACTACGTGTTTTCTATCCCCGACGAAGTGCTTGCAGGGGTAGCGCCACCCGAGCCGATGCGGGTTACAGGCATCGGCGGTGCAGGAAAGTCTGCGTTGCTTGCCGAGTTTGTCAGAAAATTGATGCGGCCGAATTGGGGAGGCGTTCCGGTGATCTGGCTTGACCTTGACCGTGCTGCGTTTGCAACTGCGGATGTCAACCTGATGCTGTTGGAGTTCAGCAAACAACTCGCACTCTATCGCTCGGACCTCTCCGAGCGCCTTTCGCGCTTTCGCGAACAGGTTAGGGAGGGAGCGGCAAATCTTTCGGAAGATTTTGATTCAGAGGCGTCCTTTACCAGCTCCATCTGGTCGATATGGCAACAACAGCTGGCAGCGGTACTGCCTTTGCGCGAACCGGTTGTCCTGATTATTGATACGTTTGAAGAAGTCATGGTGCGTAGCGAGAGCGAAGCCGTGAAGATCACGCGCTGGCTGGAAGACCTTCATACCGAAGGCAGGATTTACGCTCTGCGACCTGTTCTGAGCGGTCGCATACTTCCTCCTGAATACTCTGTCCCTCTGGACGTAACGCAAAAGAATCAGCTTGTCGTGGGCGATTTGCCTGCTGCCTATGCCGGGCGTTTTCTTCAAACGCTGCTGCGCAACGACGGTATTGAGGTTGAGCGTCCGCTTTGTTTGCGTCTGGTGCGAAAATTGGGTGGTCACCCATTGCTCATTAAAATTCTCGCACGTTATTTATCTGAAGAGGGTGGTGTAGTCGCCGCGCGAGACATTCTCGACAGCGAAAACAGTCAACAGTTGGATGAGCGGTTCGTTAACGGCTTCATCTACACGCGTATATTGAAACGCCTGCGTGCCAAAGATCCGGATGTTGAAAAACTGGCGCACCCAGGATTGGTGTTGCGCCGTGTCACACCGGGTCTTATTGAGCATGTACTTGCTAAACCGTGCCAGTTGCAGAATATGAGCAATGAAAGGGCGACGGCGTTGTTCACACAATTGTCGAGTCAAGTATGGCTCGTAGAGCACACCAGCGAGCCGTTGGTGGTTCTTCATCGACGTGACTTACGGCGTTTGATGTTGCACTTGATGACGCTCGCCGAGCGAGAGGCGTCTGTGGCAATTCATGCAGGCGCAGCTGCGTATTATCAGGCGTATCGCGATCCCTACCTCACTGAAAGAGAGCAAGATATTGAGGCTCAATACCACAGACTATTCATTCCAGGAGTAGATTTGCCCGATCCGGCGCAGCTTCGAACGCTGTTGGCTTCCGTCGGAGAAGATATTGAAGAAATTCCCGTCGAACAACGGGCAAAACTTAAGCTTTTTACCCGGCGGCAATTGACTGAAGTCGAAGTGGCCAGCTTAAGCTCTGTTCATCAAATCAAATATAACAGTCTTCAGGCGAACCGTAAGATGCGGAGTGGTGCAAGTGTTGAGTCACTGAACTATTCCCAATCTGTTGATCTTGACAAGTATCAACAACCCACCAACTCGCCGAACACTACGACCGATCTTTCCAGTTACATCGCAGCCAAATTCGAGCGTGCGGATATCGAATCGCTGGTACGGGCAGCATCGGATGTAGTCGACGAATTTTTTAATCTGCTTGAGTCTGGAGAAGCGTCCAGAGCTTATATACAGGACTTTACTGAGACGCCGGTGTGGCGTGTGGCGCTGGCGTCGCTTGGCGAGGACCGTGGCATCACGTTTGGCAAGCTTGTACAGTCGCGCTTGGAGAAAGCTCGATATATCGAATGGGCGCGACCGATTAACCGCACTGCCAAACTCGGCCTCAGTGCCGGGGAAGGGATCTCGATGCTGATGTCGCTTTGCGGCATCGAGCCATTGGACACTCTGCGGTGGCCAATAAAGCCTTTCTCACAAATTAGAACTGAATCCATCGAAGCGCTGCGTGCGAGCGTTATTCTGGGCGTGGATAACGACCCGCAATCGAGCAGGCTTGCGATCGTCATCGCAACCAGGTTGTTATGCGATCTGAGTTCCACTGTTCTTAACGCCGTTGATCACCCACACAAATCGTTTAGGGTTATTGACAAGGGCATCGAAGAGTTTGTTGAGTCTCACAATGTCGGGTCGAGCCTTTCACTGGCTCAATTGCAGCGAAAAACCTCTGTCGGCGGTTACGTCGAATTTGAGCGCAAGTTGTGCAACTCGCAAACTGCTCAAGAGGTCATGCGAGGCCTCAGCCCGGAACTGTACCCACTGATTCGCAACGCGTTGAGTGAACACAGCCAGGCACTGATTGAATTTTCTGCAGACATTGAATCTCAGGTTTGGCTATGGCCAGAGGAGCTTAAACGTCAAAACCTGGAGGCTTCGATTTTCCGGGATTCGCAACGCTGGACCTCAACATTGATTCATTTTGCAGATCGATGCGGACTGTTGATGGCGCTTGTTCGTTTTTTCAGCAAGCGCTATCCGACCGATCGCGCTATTTCACAGATGGCTGCAATTTGTATCGCTTATGACAACCAACTGCACCAGATCGGCAATAAAGTGCGCGGACGTCCCTGACCATCTTGCTCACCGCCGGTGTCTACGGCACTCAATCGTAGCGCCAATAGCCCGAGCCCCAAAGGCTGCCTTCGGATGCCTGTGCCAGGGCGATCAAGCAACCACTGAAGCAGCAGGCCATTGCTGATAAGGAATCGGCAACTTGCGTGACTCGCCGCGGCCCATCGGGAAGTACAGGAAACCATTGCGCGCCAGGCGCTCGGCGTCGTATAGATTGCGGCCGTCGAAAATCACCGGGGCACTGAGCCGCTGGCGGATCAGGTCGAAATCGGGGGCTTTGAATTGCTGCCATTCGGTGCAGATGATCAGCGCTTCGGCACCATTCAATACCGACTCTGGCGTACCCATGAGCATCAGCCGGGTTTCATCGGGGTACAGTTTCTGGGTTTCCTGCATGGCTTCCGGGTCGAACGCACGCACGTTGGCGCCCGCGGCCCATAGCGCTTCGAGCAGCACCCGGCTTGGCGCATCGCGCATGTCGTCGGTGTTGGGTTTGAACGCCAGCCCCCACAGGGCAAAGGTCTTGCCGCGCAAATCGCCCTGGTAGAAGGCCTTGATGCGTTCGAACAATTTGTGTTTCTGCCGCTGGTTGATGGCTTCCACCGCTTGCAGCAGGTCGCTGGTGCAATTGGCCTCTGCGGCGCTGTGGATCAGGGCGCGCATGTCCTTGGGGAAGCAGGAGCCGCCATAACCACAGCCGGGGTAGATGAAGTGGTAGCCGATGCGCGAATCGGCGCCGATGCCCAGGCGCACCGATTCGATATCGGCACCCAGGTGTTCGGCCAGTTCGGCGATCTGGTTGATGAAGCTGATCTTGGTCGCCAGCATGCAGTTGGCGGCGTATTTGGTCAGTTCGGCACTGCGCAGGTCCATGAACATGACGCGTTCATGGTTGCGGTTGAAGGGGGCGTACAGGTCACGCATTACCTCGCGCACGTCTTCGCGTTCGCAGCCAATGACGATACGGTCCGGACGCCGGCAGTCGGACACGGCCGAGCCTTCCTTGAGAAATTCGGGATTGGACACGATATCGAACTGCAACAGGCGCCCGACCTTGATCAGGCACTTGTCGATATGCGTCCGCAACGCATCGCCAGTTCCCACCGGCACCGTGGACTTTTCCACCAGGATCAGCGGTTGCTCACGGTGCCGCGCCACCGCCTCGCCGACCGCCATCACCTGACTCAGGTCTGCCGAACCATCGTCACGCGACGGCGTACCGACAGCAATAAACAGCACCTGGCCATGTTGCACCGCGAGTTTTTCATCGCTGGTGAACTGCAAACGACGGGCGTCCAGGCCTTCGCGCACCAGGCTGGCCAGCCCCGGTTCGAAAATGCTCACGTGGCCCTGTTGCAACAACTCGACTTTTTTCTCGTCGACGTCCATGCAGACCACGTCGTGGCCGACTTCAGCCAGGACGGCCGCTTGCACCAGGCCGACGTAGCCGCTACCCAAAACACTGATTCTCATGGCTTGCTCCTGCCCCGATCGAGTCCGATCAAGGTTTAGCATTGCCATGTTTCAGTTCGTCTATCGGTTCGTCGGCCAATACGGTGTTTGCCGGCAGAGTATTTGACTTTCCAGGCCACGACCGGCAGCGTAGCGGCATCCCTGTCTTACAGCGTTTTCTGCTTCCTCTTTATTCAAGGCCGTTTCGTTTGACTGACTTACCTGCTGCTGATCCAAAAGCCGCCAAACCCAATCCCCTGACCCTGTATCTGGCCCGACTGGCCCCCTCCAGCCAATTGACCATGCGTTACGTCTTGCAGGACGCCGCCGACCGCCTGGGCTTCGAAGACATGAATGTCGAGGAGATTGCCTGGCACGACCTGCAACCTGAAGACGTCATCGCCCTGGTTGCGACATTGCGCACCGACGGTTACGCGCCCAACACGTCGTCGCTGTACGTCAATGCGGTGCGCGGAGTGATGAACGAAGCGTGGCGCATGAGCCTGATCAGCCAGGAACACTTGTTGAAAATGCGCTCGGTCAAGGGTATCGCCGGCACGCGTCTGTCCCAGGGGCGCAACCTGCGGCGCTCATTGATCCAGGAATTGATGGAGGTCTGCGCCGCCGATCCTCGGCCACAAGGCCTGCGCGACGCCGCCATCATTGCGATCCTGTACGGTTCTGGCATGCGCAAATCGGAGTCGGTGAACCTCGACCTCAATCAGGTCGACTTCAATGAGCGCAGCCTGCGCGTCACGGCCAAGGGCAACAAACAGTTGATCAAGTACGCCCCGGCCTGGGCTTTCGCCAAGCTCGATGCCTGGCTGGAACTGCGCCGCTCGATGCTCAAGGAAGGCGAAGAGGACGATCCGTTCCTGTTCAACCGAATCCGGCGCGGCAGTCACATCACCCGTGAGCGCATTACCAAGCACGCGATCTATTACATCGCCCGGCAGCGGGGCACACAGGTGGGGGTGAAAATCATGCCGCATGATTTTCGCCGTTCGTTCATCACCCGGGTGATTGAAGAACACGATCTGTCCATCGCGCAAAAACTGGCGCATCACAGCAATATCCAGACCACGGCCAACTACGATGTGCGCGATGACAACGAGCGGCGTCGGGCGGTAGATCGCTTCGACCTTTGAGGGCCTTGGCTCAAGGTTCGCTCAGCACGTGCGCGTGGCCAATCGTCGAGACCTGCACGGCGCTGCCCGCCGGCGGCGCATACATGCCGGAGCTGCGCACCAGCAAGGATCGGCCAATCGGCTGGTCGGGGGCGCGAGGCTGTAACTCCACGGTCAAGGTGCAGGTGTTTCCGCTGAAGTCGCGGTCGATGACCTTTGCCCGGCAGCCAGCGACACCGGTGTCGTCTGGCAAGACGCTGGCCAGTTGCAACTGTTCGGGCCGGAGCATGATCTGCGCCGAGTGGTTGTTGCGATGATTGTTGACCGGTATCCGGCCCAGGTCGCAATGCGCCCAGCCCGCCTCGATCCGGGCCGGCATGACCACGGCGTCGCCAAGGAACAGCGCGGTCTGTTCGTCTTCGGGGTAGCGGTAGAGGTCCAGCGGATGGCCTGACTGCACCAGCCGGCCATGGCGCATCACGGCCAGTTGATCGGCGAAGGACAAGGCTTCGCTCTGGTCGTGGGTGACCAGGATGGTGGTGACCCCTGCGTCTTCCAGCAGGCGGGCGACCATCTTGCGCATGACCGCGCGCAAACCGGTATCGAGTGCCGAAAACGGCTCGTCCAGCAACATCAGGCGCGGCCGCTGCGCCAGTGCCCGTGCCAGCGCTACACGCTGCTGCTGTCCGCCGGACAACTCGTGGGGCCAGCGCGCGGCCATGGTCGAGTCGAGGGCTACGCTGTCCATCAACTGGGCGACACGCTCGTGCTTTTCTTGGCCTTTGATCGACAAGCCGAAGCCGATGTTGGCGGCCACGGTCATGTGCGGAAACAAAGCGCCGTCCTGCGGGACATAGCCAATCAGGCGTTGGTGTGCCGGTACTTCATGGGTGCTGTCGACCAGGGTTTGACCATTGAGCGACAAGCGGCCGGAGTCAGGGAACTCGAAGCCGGCAATCATGCGCAGCAAGGTGGTCTTGCCCGAGCCCGAGGGGCCGACGATGACCGTACGGCTGCCGCTGGGTACCGACAGGCTGACGTTATCCAGGGCTTTGTGGGCGCCGTAGGACTTGTTCAGTGAATGCAGTTCAAGAGTGTTCATCGGCCAGCCGTTTTTTTCGATTGGTGATAAAGGAGCCCGGTCAGCGGCAGCGACAACAGGATCATCAGCAGGGCATAGGGCGCTGCCGCGACATAGTCAATTTCGCTGGTCATGGCCCAGAACCCGGTAGCGAGGGTCCGCGTGCCGTTCGGCGCGAGCAACAGGGTGGCGGTCAGTTCATTGGTGATCGCCAGGAACACCAGGGCCGCGCCGGCAGCCGCCCCCGGAGCGGCCAGGCGCAGGGTGATCAGCCACAATGCGCGGGCAGGGGAGCGGCCCAGGCTGCGGGCGATGTTTTCCAGTTCCACGGGTGCCTGGGCGATGCCGGCGCGCAAGCTCACCAGGGCCCGGGGCAAGAACATCAGCAGATAAGCCAAGAGCACGGTGATGGTGGTCTGGTAGATCGGCCGGGCAAAGTGAATGGTCACGGTCACCAGGGCCAACGCCACGACGATGCCCGGCAATGAGCTGGTGATGTAGTTGCAGCTTTCCAGTATCCGTTGCATCCGTCCTGGATAGCGGATTGACAACCAGGCGATGGGAATGGCCGCGCAGGTGGTCAGGGCCGCGCCCGCGACACCCAGCAGCAGGGTCTGTTGCAGGGCCGGCAGGAGCTCATCCAGGTCCCAGGCTTGCACGCCGCCGGCGATCAACCATCCGCCAAGGGTGATCAGGGGCACACCCAGCGCCAGGGCACATGTGACGCCCTGCAAGGTCAATGCGAGCACCCTGGCCGGGGTTTTCAGGCGCACCACCCGTTGCTCACGGGCACTACCGGTGCCCACGCGGGCGTAGCGCGCATGGCCCCGAGCGGCGGATTCCACGGTCAGCATCACCAGGCAACACAAGGCAAGCACGCTGGCCAGCATGTGGGCGGCAGGCCCGTTGAAGGTGGACTTGAACTGATCGAAGATCGCGGTGGTGAAGGTGTCGAAGCGGATCATCGCGTACAGACCGTACTCGGCCAGCAGATGCAGGCCGACCAGCAACGCGCCACCGCAAATGGCCAGGCGCAACTGCGGGAGCACGACGCGAAAAAATACCGCCCACGGCTTGAGCCCAAGGGATTCGCCGACATCTTCAATGGCCGGGTCGAGGCGCCGCAGCGTTGCGGCAATCGGCAGGTAGAGAAACGGGAAGTAGGCAATGACCGACACCAGCACCCCGGCAAACAAGCCGTGGATCGGCGGCACCAGGCTGACCCAGGCATAGCTGTGGACAAAGGCTGGCACCGCCAGGGGGGCCGTGGCCAGTAACGACCACCAGCGCCGCCCCGGCAGATCCGTGCGTTCGGTCAGCCAGGCCAGTGCCACACCCAGCGCCACGCAAAGGGGAATGGTCAGTACCACCAGCAACACGGTGTTGGTCAGCAACTCGCCCACCCGTGGGCGGAACACCAAGGTCACCACCGTGGACCAGCCGGTTTGCAAGGACACGCCGATGACGTAGGCAATCGGCAGCAGTGCCAGCAACGACACCAGCACCGACAACCCGACCACCCACGCGCCACCGCGGCTCGCGAACATGCCGCGTGACCGTCTACGTAAATTGGCGGGTAGCGCTTGGGCGGTATCCACCGGCAGGATTTCAGGCATCAATTAGAGCAGTCCCGCCTGAGTCATCAGCTCCACGGCTTTTCTACTGTCGAGTTTCGAGGCGTCCACGGACGGCGCGTCGAGCTGCTGCAAAGGCACCAGTTTAGGGTTGGATTCGGCGTTCTTGCCCACGGCGTATTCAAACGACTTGCCGTCCTTGAGGATGGCCTGGCCGTCCTTGCCAGTGATCCACTTGAGGAACGCCTGGGCTTGTTCCTTGTGTTTGCTGGAGGCCAGGACGCCACCTCCGGAAATGCTGACAAACGCTCCCGGGTCCTTGTGTTTGAAGTAGTGCAAGGCAGTGTTCTTGCTGTTCTCGCCGGTCTTTGCCTGATCGACGAAGCTGTAATAGTGGTATATCACGCCGCTGTCGATCTGCCCGGCATTCACCGCCTTGAGCACCGAACTGTTGCCCCGGTACGCGCTGAAGTTGGTTTTCATCGCCTTGAGCCACTCCAGGGTGGCGGCTTCGCCTTTTTGTTCGATCATGGCGGCAACGATCGCCTGGAAGTCGGCGCCGCCCGGGGATGCGCCCCAGCGGCCTTTCCAGTTCGGCGCGGCAAGGTCCATGATCGACTTGGGCAACTGGGCTTCGGACAATTTGCTCGGGTTGTAGACGAACACCGTGGAGCGTGCAGCGATGCCCAGCCATTTGCCGTGGGCCGGGCGGTAGGCTGAATCGACCTGTTCCAGGGTGGTTTTGTCCACGGGCGCGAACAAACCGGCGTTGTCGACCAGCACCATCGCCGGGGAGTTCTCGGTGAGGAATACATCGGCCGGCGAGTCGGCGCCTTCCTGCACGATCTGGTTGCCCATTTCGGTATCGTCGCCGTTGCGCAATGTCACCGGAATACCGGTTTCCTGCGTAAAACCTTCGACCCAGGATTTGGTCAGGCTTTCATGCTGTGCGTTGTAGACCACGATACCAACGGTATCGGCGGCGTACGCGTGACCAGCGCTCAGCAAAGCGGTGGCCAGCAGGGCCTTTTTGAGGAACGAAGGGATTGGGGACTTCATGCGGCGCCGGCTCCTGTTATTTTGGGTCATGCAAGCTGATTCAATCGAGAAATAGAACGACGTCAATTATTCTAGATCAATACGAATCATTTGCAGATTCAACGCCGGCTAATGTAGAGCCTCGAATGAGAAAAAATCGTCAAATCCTGTGGGCGAACCTTTGTAGCGAGGGGATTTATCCCCGTTCGGCTGCGAAGCAGTCGCAACGCTAATGCACACGGAATCAGATACACCGATTTGCAGGTTTTGGGGCCGCTGCGCGACCCAGCGGGGATAAATCCCCTCGCCACAAAGCCTCGCTTGGACAGGGGGATTGCATCATTGGTTGGCATTGGCGGATGGACAACCTTTTTGCGTGCCAGCCGCTGCCTGGCTGATCAGCGCGGCCAGGCGCCTGACGTTGTTCTGCTGCGCAGCTACCAGCTCCTCGATCGAGGGTCCTGATGGGGTCTGCAGGGTGCTGCGGCAATTTCCGATGACGTCTTCATGGCCATTGCTGCTGCGCAGGCGCCATCTTACGTCGAGCAATCCATACTGGCCGGGAATCGAATCGAAGCGCTGTACCTCCAGGCGCACCAACAGCCTGCGTTGCGGATTATTGTTGATCATCTGGTCGAGCAAGGCGCTGCGCAACTCATCCACCAGGCTGGCACCCCACCAGTCGGTTTCCAGGATCGCCATGCCGGTATTGCCCTGGCGTACGACGATCTGCGGGCGATCGACCTGCGGCGGGACGCTGAGCAATTCAATCTCGATTTGCGCGCCATTGCGTGAAGTGCCCGTCAGTTGGGCTGGGGTCAGGGTGTGAAACTGAATCGGATCGCTGCGGCAGGCGGCGAGCAACGACAACGCGGCGAACAAGGTGATTTTCAGTGAAAAAGCCATGAATGTTGCTCCTGTGGTCATTTGCTCGGCGGCCCTTGCATATCGATCGGCGCGGCATTGTTTGGACGGCCGCGAATCAAGGATTCCGGATGCCGGCCCAGATAATCGGCCAGATCACGCAAGGCGCGCGAGGTGCGTCCGAGCTCATCCATCGTCTGGCTGAGTTTTTCCCGTTGCGGCGAGTCATCGGCAAGCGTCGAATTGGCCGATTGCAAGGTGGTGCTGGCCGATTGCAGGGTTTTGCTCACGTCCCCCAGGGTGCTTTGTACGCTAGGCAAGGTCTTGGCATTGAATTGCGACAAACCCTTGCGCAATTCGACGAGGTTGCTGTCCAGATTGCCGGCGATCCGTTCGATGGGCAGTTGATTGATCTTGGTGACCATGGCCTCGAGCTTTTCCTGCAATTGTTCGAGGCTGCCCGGAATCGTTGGAATGGAAACGGGGCGGGCGGTGGGATCGAAAACGACTTTCTCGGCCTTGGGGTAAAAATCGAGTGCAATGTATAGCTGACCGGTCAACAGATTGCCGCTACGGGCCTGCGCACGCAGGCCGTTTTCGACGAAAGAGCCCATCAGGCGGACGCCCGCGGCTTCGTCATTGGGGTCATGATTCAAGGCCTTGAGCATTTTTGCGTGGGCCTGGCCGAGTCGTTGCGGATAAATCACGATGCCGACATTGACCGGGAACGTGCGTTTCTTCGCGTCGAAATCCAGATTGATCGAGACAACTCGCCCGAATTCCACACCCAGGAATTCCACCGGTGCATCGACCTTGAGCCCGCGCAGCGCCTGATCGAAACGTAAACTCAGGTATTGCGCCTTGCCGTAGGGCGGGGCGAGGGCGGTTTGCTGGTCCTCGAACAGTTCGTAGGCATATTCTTCCGGGGCCGGTTTGTCGTCGGGGCTGTATTCCGGCGCACGGAACGCAATCCCACCCACCAGCAAGGAAGACAGGGACTCGGTCTTGACCGCAAAACCGTTGGCACCGACGCTCACGTCCACACCGCTGGCGTTCCAGAATCGGGTGTTCTCAGTGACGTACTGATCATTGGGGGCGTGGATGAACAGTTCGATGTTCACCCCTTTGCCATCGGGGTCCAGGGCGTAGGCCACGACCTGGCCGACCGGAATCTTGCGGTAGTAGACCGGCGAGCCAATATCCAGTGACCCCAGGTCCTGGGTGTGCAGGGTGAAACGCTTGCCCGGCTCGCCATAGGTGATGGCTGGCGGGTTTTCCAGGCCTTTGAAGGTCTTCGCCCGTGCATTGTCCTGGCCGATATCGGCGCCGATGTAATCCCCGGACAACAGCGTATCGATACCCGACACCCCGCCAGCGCCGATCCGCGGCCTAACCACCCAAAACTGCGAGTCTTTGCGGGTGAAGCTTTCGGCCTGTTTGGCCAGTTTGATGGTGGCGTTCACGCTCTTCTGGTCGTTGGCCAGTTCTACGTCCGAGACATGACCGATTACCACGTTGCGGTATTTGACTTCGGTCTTGTTGGCGGTCAGGCCGTCACCAGTCTTGAAGGTGACGGTGATGGTGGGACCTTCCTGCAAGATGCTGTGGACCACCAGCGATATCCCCACCAGCACCGCAACGATCGGTACGATCCACACGAGCGAAAAGCTGAAGCGGCGGGTCTTGATCGGAGCTTGGCCCGGGACCAACGGCCCGTCAGTGGCTTGTGACTTCATCCGTGACCTCCTCATTTAATGGTTTTTGCCGCTCTTTATCCCAGATCAGTCGCGGATCGAAACTCATCGCGGAGAGCATGGTGAACACCACCACCAGGCCAAAGAACAAAATGCCCGGGCGCGGTTCGATATCGGCCAGGGCCTGGAACTTGACCAGGGAGGCCACCAGGGCCACTACGATGACGTCAAGCATCGACCAATAACCGATGAGCTCGACAAAACGGTACATTTGCGAACGCTCGCGCAGTGCCCACTGGCTATCGCGCTGAACGGTCACCAGCAGCAGCGTCAGTGCGACGAACTTGACGCCAGGCACCGCGATGCTGGCGATGAAGATGATCAGGGCTATATCCCAGGCTCCGTGCTGCCAGAACTCAATCACGCCGCTCATGATCGTGCTGTCGGCGCCATTGCCGACCATCTTGGTGTTCATCACAGGCAGCAAATTGGCCGGGATGTAAAACACCAGTGCGGTGAACATATACGCCCAGGTCCGGGTCAACGAGTTGGGTTTACGTCGATGCAGGGGAGCGCCACAGCGCTCGCATTCATGGGGTTCGAAGGTCATGTCACAGGCCAGGCCGCAGCTGTGGCACAGGCACAGGTTGAGATCACTGGCGACAGGAGGTGTTGTCATACGATGTCCCATAGTTCACGGATATCGCGGCCGGCAATGCGGATCATCATCAGGCTGAGGATGGCCAAGGCGAACAGACCGATGCCGGGCAGCACATCCAGTAACCCGGCGAGCTTGATCACGGCGACCATTGCTCCCAGCAGGCAGACTTCCAGCATGCTCCACGGCCTGAGGGTTTCCAGCCAGCGCATGCAGAATCTGAAACCAGGTGAACGCCTGTGGGTGAGGGCGAAACCCAGGACCCAGATCAAGAGCACCAACTGGAAAATCGGCGCGATGATCATGGCGATCGCCGCCACCATGGCGATGAAGGTGATGGGGCCCAGGCTCAACGCCAGCACCGAATCCCAAAGTGTTGCGCTATTTTTCAGGCCTTTGAGGCTGATGCTCATGACCGGATAGAAGTTGGCGAAAATCCACAGCATCAATGCGGTGAAGGTCAACGCCAGGCGTTGCTCCACCGTCAGGCCGTTATAGCGCTGAAGCACGCCGCCGCAGCGTGTACACAGGGTTTTCTGATGTTTGGCGAGTGTGACTTTTTGATACACGCAGTCGCAGTGCTCGCAGATGATCAGTTGATCAGTAGTTGCCATGGGCCAGGCTCAACAAGAGGCACGAAGTTCAGAGCACCCCCTCAATATAGAAGTGACTCGCGATTGAGCAAATCGAAATAAAGGTTATGGGGTTGGCGCATGGGCCTGGCAGTCGACCAGATGCACCCGATTTACTGTAGGAGCGAGCATGCTCGCGATGGTCGTTAACGATAACGAGGGGAGCCTGGCACCCCGCGGTGCTCTCAGGTTTTTCGCGAGCATGCTCGCTCCTACAGAGACCGCCGCGTGCCGCAAGAGGGGCACGGGGGTTAACCGAGCACTTCGCGCATCCGGTACCACAGCATGCCGAGCGCCAGCAGCGGCGAGCGCAGGGCGCGGCCGCCCGGGAAGGTCATGTGCGGAACGGCGCTGAACACATCGAAGCCTTTGCTATGTCCGGCCTGGATCGCTTCGCCCAGCAGTTTTGCGCACCAGTGGGTCACGTTGAGGCCATGGCCTGAGTAACCCTGGGCGTAGAACACATTCGGGTGTTGGCGCAGGCGCCCGACCTGTGGGAATCGATTGGCTGTGATGCCGATCTTGCCGCCCCATTGATAGTCGATGCGCACATTCGCCAGCTGCGGAAAGACCTTGAGCATCTGCGGGCGCATGTAGGCCGTGATGTCCCGTGGATCGCGCCCGGAATAATGGCAGGCACCGCCGAACAACAGGCGCCGGTCTGCCGAGAGCCGGTAGTAGTCCAGGCCGACTTTCTGGTCGCACAGCGCCAGGTTATGCGGGATCAGCTGCGCGGCAACGTCTGCCGACAAGGGTTCGGTGGCAATGATGTAGCTGCCGGCCGGGAGCACCTTGCCGCTGAGTTTCGGTTCGAGTTCTTCCAGGTGGGCGTTACAGGCAAGCACCAGGCTACCCGCGCGAACCGTGCCGCCAGCACAACGAACCTGCACGGTGTCACCATGGATCAACTCCAGCACCGGACTCTGCTCGAAGATCTGCACGCCAAGGGACGACGCAAGCCGCGCTTCGCCCAGGACCAGGTTCAAGGGGTGCAGGTGACCGGACCCCATGTCGACCAGACCGCCGGCATATACGCCTGAATTGACCACGTGCGTGCGAATCTGTCCGGGCTCGACCAGGCGGGTTTCGTGGGCGTACCCCGATTCCTTGAGCGCTGCGTATTCAGACGCAAGTCCCGCAAACTGCGCCGGGGTGTTAGCCAATTCGCAAAAACCCCAGCGCAGGTCACAATCGATGCCGTGTTCGCGGATTCGCCGGCCCACCAGCTCGACCGATTCGATACCGGCGCGCTCCAGATAGCGCACACCTTCGGCACCGATATGTTTGGCGAAACCACTGACGTCATGACCAATGCCGCGTATCAGTTGTCCGCCGTTGCGCCCGCTGGCACCCCAGCCGATCCGCCGGCCTTCCAGCAGGATCACCGAGAGCCCGCACTGGGCCAGTTCGATGGCGGTGTTGATGCCGGTGAAACCACCGCCAATCACGCAGACATCGGCCTCAAGGTCCGCTGTCAGCCCTGGAAATTGCGCCATGCCATGGGCCGACGCGGCGTAATACGAGCGAGCATGTTCCTGTGTGTACTGGTTCATTGGTTGGACTTCACTTTGCTCCACGAGCGGGTCATCAGGCGCATGATCGACTGCGGCGGGGTGGTGGAGAT
Source organism: Pseudomonas sp. G5(2012) (assembly GCF_000408945.1). Taxonomy (NCBI): domain Bacteria; kingdom Pseudomonadati; phylum Pseudomonadota; class Gammaproteobacteria; order Pseudomonadales; family Pseudomonadaceae; genus Pseudomonas; species Pseudomonas sp. G5(2012). Next base: position 14,950 of record NZ_APIO01000118.1, on the reverse strand, counting down.
ATAGAGCTTGTCGAGCACTTCCTGCGGCGGGTAAACCTCGGGGTTGTTCACCAATCCAGGGTCCATGTACTGCTTTGCCGCCGGATTGGGGTTGGCATAGCCGACCGAGGCGCTGACCTTGGCGATCACTTGCGGGTCGAGGAGGTAATTGATGAACGCGTGTGCCTCTTTCGGGTTGCTGGCGTCGGCGGGAATGGCCAGCAGGTCGAACCACAGGTTGCTGCCTTCCTTGGGAATGGCGTAGGCGATGTTCACGCCGTTATTGGCTTCCTTGGCCCGGTTGGCGGCCTGGAACACATCGCCGGAGTAACCGAATGCCACGCAGATGTCGCCATTGGCCAGGTCCGAGACGTACTTGGACGAATGGAAATAGGTGATGTACGGACGGATGCCCAGCAGCTTGGCTTCGGCTTTCTTGAAGTCTTCGGGGTTCTCGCTGCGCGGGTCCATGCCCATGTAGTTGAGGACTGCGGGAAACACTTCATCGGCCGAGTCCATCATCGATACGCCGCACTGGCTGAGTTTCTTGATGTTTTCCGGCTCGAACAGTACGGCCCAGGAATCGATGCGGTCGATGCCCAGCACCTGCTTGACCTTGTCGACGTTGTAGCCGATGCCGTTGGTGCCCCACAGGTACGGCACCGAGTGCGCATTGCCCGGATCGTTTTTCTCCAGCAAGGCCAGCAGCTTCGGGTCCAGGTTCTTGAAGTTCGGCAGTTGCTCGCGGTCCAGCTTGAGGAACGCGCCGGCCTTCACCTGGCGGGCGAGGAAGTGGTTGGAGGGCACGACCACGTCGTACCCGGTACGCCCGGCGAGCAACTTGCCTTCCAGGGTTTCATTGGAGTCGAAAACGTCGTAGATCACTTTGATCGAGGTTTTTGCCTGGAAGTCGGCGAGGGTGGTCTCGCCGATGTAGTCGGTCCAGTTGTAGACACTGACCTGAGGCTGAGCCTGGGCGACGGCGCTGAACATTGCAGTCAGCGCGAGCGGAACCATGGATTTCAATAGACGCATATCGACACCTCTTGGAATTATTGGTTTTTTCAGGTGATTTTTGGTGTTCTGGCGGCCGCTTTCGCGAGCAGGCTCGCTCCCACAGGGGAATGCATTTCAAATGTGGGAGCGAGCCTGCTCGCGAAGAGGTCTTCGAGTCAGACGCTGAGCAACAGGAACTCGCGCTCCCACGAGCTGATCACGCGCTTGAAGTTCTCATGCTCGGCGCGCTTGACCGCGACGTAGCCGCGCACGAACTTGTCGCCCAGGTAGCGGCTGACGGTGGCGCATTCCTCCATCTGCGTCAGCGCGTCTTCGATGGTGATCGGCAGGCGCAGGTTGCGCCGCTCATAGGCCCGGCCCTGCACCGCGGGGCTCGGTTCAATGCGCTCGACCATGCCCAGGAAACCGCACAGCAGGCTGGCGGCGATGGCCAGGTAAGGGTTGGCATCGGCCCCGGGCAAGCGGTTTTCCACACGCATGGCGTCGGGGCTCGAGGTCGGTACGCGCAGGCCGACGGTGCGGTTTTCTTCGCCCCATTCGACGTTCACCGGTGCCGAAGTGTCCGGCAGGAAGCGGCGGAACGAGTTGACGTTCGGCGCGAACATCGGCAGGACTTTGGGGATGTACTTCTGCAAGCCACCGATGTGGTGCAGGAACAACTCGCTCATGTTGCCGTCGGCGTCGGCGAAGATCGGCTGGCCGGTGGCAATGTCCACCACGCTCTGGTGGATATGCATGGCGCTGCCCGGCTCATCGCCGACCGGCTTGGCCATGAACGTCGCCGCGACATTGTGCTTGAGCGCCGCCTCGCGCATGGTGCGCTTGAACACGGTGATCTGGTCGGCCAGGTCCAGGGCGTCGCCGTGGCGGAAGTTGATTTCCATCTGCGCCGGGCCGTCTTCGTGGATCAGTGTGTCGAGGTCCAGGCCCTGGAGTTCGCACCAGTCGTAGACGTCTTCGAACAGTGGGTCGAATTCGTTGGCGGCGTCGATGGAGAACGACTGGCGACCGCTTTCGGCGCGCCCGGAGCGGCCCATCGGGGCCTTGAGTGGCAAATCCGGGTCTTCGCAACGCTGGGTCAGGTAGAACTCCATTTCCGGCGCGACAATCGGCCGCCAGCCTTTATCGGTGTACAGCTGCAGGACTTTCTTGAGCACGTTGCGCGGCGACAGTTCAATCGGGTTGCCGAACTTGTCGAAGGTGTCGTGAATCACGATGGCGGTCGGCTCGATCGCCCAAGGCACGACGTACACTGCATCGGATACCGGCTTGCAGACCATGTCGATATCCGCCGGGTCAAGCAGGTCGTAGTAGATGTCGTCGTCGACAAAGTCCCCGGTTACCGTTTGCAACAGCACACTTTCCGGCAGGCGCATGCCTCGCTCATGCAGGAACTTGTTGGTGGGTGCGATTTTGCCGCGTGCAATGCCGGTCAGGTCGCTGACGACGCACTCGACTTCGGTAATCTTGTGATCTTTCAGCCAAGTGAACAGCTGATCGAAAGGGACATTCATAAAGACCTCGTTATTGGTTTTATTAACGCCAGGAGAGGCCGGTTTCATCCGCCGGACACTTCCCCTGTAGCGCGTTGACGTCTATCTTGGGCGAGCCTTGCGGTTCCATCTATCCACTTTAAGCAGGACAAAGCGCACCAAAAGAGTGCGTAAGGTCACCCAATGACAGTCTGCAATTCACTACACGTTCAAGCGTTCAATACCTGTGATATCGCCGAGCAAATCCGTGCCACACCGGGCTGGGTCCAGCATTACCAACAGATGTCGCCGGGGCATTTTGCCGGCAGGGTGCGCTATCTGGATCTACAGGGCGTAGAGATTTACGAGGAGCACATGAACACCCGGGTCGAGCAGAATTTCAGCGCGCCACAAGGCGCGCTCGCGTTCTGTTTCGACCGTAGCGACAACGCGCTGTACGTGTTGAACGGCGAAAGCCGCAATATCTGGATCACCCCGGAGAACTACCAGGAAATCGCCGTGGTGTTCGGGCCCGAGTTTGTCCAGCGTCACGCCCTGGATGTCGCGCGGCTGGAGGGGTTGTTCATGGCGCCGCTCAATTCGCAGCAAAATGCATTGTTCAGCCGTTGGCTCAGCGCAACCCTGACCCAGCTGTCGCAGACCTACGACCCGCCAAGCCGCGAAGCCTTGACCCAGCAACTGCTGGAGGATTGCCTGTTCATCCTCGACAACGCCTGTACCTGCCTCGACCCGGGAGCATTGCAGCGCCGGGCAGGGGAGCGGGCGATCATGAAGCGGGTAGGGGAATGGGCGGCGGAGAGCCCGGAGGAACAGCTCAACCTGTTGGCGTTGTCCGAGGTCGCCGGGGTTTCATTGCGCCAGCTGCAGCATGCCTTCAAGACCTTCACCGGCATGGCGCCAACCCAATGGCTGCGCCTGCGCCGCCTGAACAGCGCCCGTCGCGAACTGCTCAGCCGCACGCCGGCACAAACCACCGTGGCCGAAGTGGCGATGCACTGGTCGTTCTGGCACCTGGGCCGGTTTTCCAGCAGCTATCGCGCGTTGTTCAAGGAACTCCCGAGCGACACCCTCAAGCGTGCAAGCGTGGTCCAGGCAGCCGGGCGTGGCCGGCGCTAGAAAGTCGGTGGGGTAATCACCCAGATCACCACGGCATCCACGTCGCCGGGATTGCCATAACGATGCGGTTCCTGGCTGGAGAAACTGAAGCTGTCACCTTCATTGAGTTGAAAGTAGCGCTCGCCGACCCACAACTCAAAGCTGCCTGACAGCAGATAGCCGGCTTCTTCGCCGTCGTGGCTATAGCTTTGCTGGCTGTAGGTGCCGGGCGGGAAACGCGAGTGAAGCATTTCCAGCTGACGGTTGGCTTGCGGGGTCAACAACTGGTCGACGATGCCGTCTTCGTAATGCACGTTCAGGCGGCTGTGCTTGCGCACGACAATGCCGTCGTCTTCAGGGTCGGTGACCGCCTCGCTGGCGAAAAACCATTGGATGGTCACGCCGAGACTGCGGGCAATGTTGAACAGCGCCGGGATCGACGGATAGGCGAGATTGCGTTCCAGTTGGCTGATGTAGCCAGCGGTCAGCTCGCTCTGTCGGGCCAGTTCCGCCAGGGTCATGCCCCGGCGTTTACGCAGGCCGCGAATCCGCGTGCCGAGAAAATGCGGTTCGGCCTGGGTCTTGCTGTCATTGCTCATACTGAGTTCCAAACCGGTAAGCTACGGCCCACTGTAGGAGCTGCCGCAGGCTGCGATCTTTTGATCTTGTATTTTGAAAGCAGGTCAAAAGATCGCAGCCTGCGGCAGCTCCTACAAAGGTTGGCGCTAAAGCCCCGGAGTATAAACAGGCTTAAAGCTCCCACGCGACTTTAAGTCCCTCATAAATCGCTTCTTCGGCGGTACGCGGCGCCAGGCAGTCGCCGATACGCCGAAATTCCACCAGGCCTTGCAGTTGCGCGCCCAGGGTATCCACTGGCTGATGGCCCTGGCAAAGCACCAGCGTATCGACGTTCTCCATCAGCATCGGCTCGCCGCTGGCGGTGTGTTGCAGGTAGACCGTGTTGTCGTCACAACCGTACAACCGGGCGTAAGGGATGACGGGAATGGCGAGCTTGTGCAACTCGCCAGCCAATTGATCGCGCACGTACAGCGGCAGGTTTTCCCCGCAATGGGTGCCGTTGACCGCCAGTTGCACTTGATGTCCGGCACGGGTCAGGCGCTCGGCGATACCGGGGCCGATCCAGTCGCAGCGCCAATCGACCACCACCACCGAGCGGCCGATTTTTACCTCCTCACGCAGCACTTGCCAGGCATCCACCACGTGCAGCTCGCCACCGCGCTCGAAGGGCGGCCAATAGGGTTCAGCACCGGTGGCGACGATCACCGTGTCCGGCTTTTCCTGCTCCACCAGAGCGCGGTCGACCCGGGTATTGCGCACCACACGCACCCCGGCCAATTGCATTTCCCGCTGCAGGTTGGTGCTGGCCCCCCCGAATTCACTGCGCCGTGGCAGCAGTTGCGCGAGCAACACCTGGCCGCCCAGTTGCGCGCTGGCTTCGTACAGGGTCACCTCATGCCCGCGCTGGGCGGCCACCGCAGCGGCTTTCATCCCGGCCGGCCCACCGCCGACGACCATGATGCGCTTACGTTTTACAGTCGCTTGGCGCTGGCCAAATATCAATTCACGACCGGTTTCCGGGTGCTGGATGCAGGAAATCGGCAAGCCCTTGTGGAAGTGCCCGATGCACGCCTGATTGCAGGCAATGCACGCGCGCACATCTTCCACGCGGCCGTCGTCGGTCTTGTTGGGCATTTGCGGATCGCAGATTAACGCCCGCGTCATGCCGCACACATCGGCCTGGCCACGCGCCAGAATCAGCTCGGCTTCCTGGGGCTGGTTGATGCGCCCGGTGACGAACAACGGAATGCTCAAGCCAGCCTTGAAGGTGCCAGCCTCCTTGGCCAGGTAGGCCGCTTCGATCGCCATCGGCGGCACGATGTGCACGGCCCCCCCGAGCGATGCCGAGGTGCCGGCGACAATGTGAACGTAGTCCAGCAGGGGTTGCAGCGATTGCACGGCAGCCAGGGACTCGTCTTCGGTCAGCCCCTCGGGGTCGCGTTCATCGGCAGAGATGCGCAGGCCGATGATGAAGTGCTCGTCGGTCGCAGCGCGAATCGCAGCGATGACTTCACGCAGGAAACGCAGGCGCTGCTCCAGCTCGCCGTTGTAGCCGTCGGTGCGCCGGTTGACGCGCGGGTTGATGAACTGCGCCGGCAGGTAACCGTGACTGGCAACCACTTCCACGCCATCGATGCCGGCTTGATGCAGGCGTCGGGCCGCCGCCGCGTAACCGTCGACAATCTCGTCGATCATTGCCTGGTCCAGCGCCCGTGGCATAACCCGGAAGCGCTCGTTGGGCACCGCCGATGCCGAGTAAGCCACGGCCAGCAGGCCATCGCTGGATTCCATGATTTCCCGTCCCGGGTGGAACACCTGCGACAGCACCACCGTGCCGTGGGCGTGGCAGGTTTGCGCCAGCTTGCGGTAGCCCTCGATGCATTCATCGTCGGTAGCCATCAGAACGTGGGAGGTGTACCGCGCACTGTCATGCACCCCGGCCACCTGCAGCACGATCAGCCCGACGCCGCCTTCGGCACGTGCCCGGTGATAGGCAATCAGCTGCTCGTTCACCAGGTTGTCAGTGGGCATGGAGGTGTCGTGACCGCTGGACATGATGCGGTTTTTCAGGCGCTTGCCACGGATCTGCAAGGGTTCGAACAGGTGAGCAAAAGCTGGGGTCGGGCTCGACATGGTGCGCATACTCCGGGCGGGCTGACCTGTAGGAGCGAGCATGCTCGCGATGGACGTAAACCATAACGCGGGCATTCAGGCAGCCCGCGTTATCGTTGGCCCCCATCGCGAGCATGCTCGCTCCTACAGAGGCAGCAGGTATTCGTTGTTTTTGTTGGGTCTATAAAAATTTACCCGTAGTAAAAAATCAACTTGTTTTTTTACTTAGCCTTGATTAGTTTCGTGTCGAGCCCGCTCCTGGGGCGAACCTCACCAACAATAAAAAAGGGCCATGCCGACCTTGGGTCGCCTGGCACCTGCACGAGGAACCACTGATGAAATCGAATACGCTCAAGCACGGTTTTTATCCCTTGGCGCTGACCCTGGCCATGGGCCTTGGCAGCGCACAGGCAGCGTCGGACATGGTGGTGGTGGGTTATGGCGGCGCCGGACAAAAAGCCCAGGACGTGGCGTTCTTCCAGCCTTTTGCCGCCGTGGATCAAAGCAAGGTGATCCAGAGCGAATACAACGGTGAAATGGCCAGGATCAAAGTGATGGTCGACACCGGCAACGTCGACTGGGACGTGGTGCAGATCGAAGGTCCGGACCTGATGCGTGGCTGCGAAGAGGGCATGTATGAGCGACTGGACTGGAATCGCCTGGGTGGCAGCGAAGAGTTGATCCCCGAGGCGGCGCAAGAGTGCGGGTCCGCCGCGTTGGTGTGGAGCGTGGCGATTGCCTACGATCGCGACAAACTGGCCCAGGCCCCGACGTCATGGGCAGATTTCTGGGACGTACAGAAAATCCCCGGCAAGCGCGGGCTGCGCAAGCGTGCGGTGTACAACCTGGAGTTCGCCCTGCTGGCGGACGGCGTGAAAACCGAAGACGTGTACAAGGTACTCGGTACCCCGCAAGGCGTGGACCGTGCATTTGCCAAGCTCACTGAGCTAAAGCCCTACATCCAGTGGTGGGAGGCCGGGGCGCAACCGCCGCAATGGCTGACCGCTGGCGACGTGGTGATGACCTCGACCTACAGTGGGCGCATCGCCGACGCCGCGCAGAAAGGCAGTCATCTGGGCCTGGTCTGGCCCGGCAGCCTGTACGGCATGGACTACTGGGCAATCATCAAGGGCTCCAGGCACGTCGACCAGGCCAAGCGCTTCATCGCCTTTGCCAACCAGCCGGATGCACAGGTGAAATACGTCGAGCAAATCCCCTACGGTCCGACCAATACCCAGGCCGCCGCGCGGCTCGATGACAAACTGGCGCAATGGGTGCCCACGGCGCCGCAGAACCTCAAGGGCGCGTTGTCGATGAACGTCGGCTTCTGGGTCGACCATGGCGAAGAACTGGAAGAACGTTTCAACGCCTGGGCCAGCAAATAAGTACAGGGGATGGCTGGACCTGTCGAAGCGTCCAGCCTTACTGTCTGCCCAACCGAACACCCTGGAGACCCCGAACGATGAGTAACATCGCAACCGCCCTGACCGCCCCTGAACGCAGCGCGACCGAACAGCGCCTGCGAGAAGAGCTGGCGGCCTGTTATCGCCTGATTGCACACTTTCGCATGACCGACCTGATCTTCACTCACATCTCGGTGCGTATTCCAGGGCCGGAGCATCACTTCCTGATCAATCCCTACGGGCTGATGTTCGATGAGATCACCGCGTCCAACCTGGTGAAGATCGACCTCGATGGCAACGCGGTGGAGCCGTCGCCGTACCCGGTCAATCCGGCCGGGTTCGTGATTCACAGCGCCATCCACGGTGCCCGCGAAGATGCGCAGTGCGTGCTGCACACCCACACTAAATCCGGTTGTGCAGTGGCGGCGTTGAAGTGCGGGTTGTTGCCGGTGAACCAGATTTCCATGGAGTTCTACGGCCGGGTGGCCTACCACGACTACGAGGGCGTGGCCCTGGACATGAGTGAGCAACAGCGACTGGTGGCCGACATGGGCGACAAGCCGGTGCTGATGCTGCGCAACCACGGCCTGCTGACCGTCGGCGAAACCGTGAGCCAGGCATTTTTGCGCATGTATTACCTGGAAAAGGCCTGCGAAATCCAGCTGGCGGCGCAGGCGGCCGGGGAGTTGGTCCTGCCACCGGCGCAGGTGTGCGCGCATACCGAGCGCCAGTTCAATGACCCGGGGCGGCCGCTGGAAGAGGGTGAGTTGAGCGACCCTGATGCCATGCAATTGGCTTGGGCGGCGTTACTGCGATTGTTGGAGCGGGTGGCGCCGGGGTATCGGGACTGATCGGGATCATGTGTGAATGGACTGACGCCTTCGCGAGCAGGCTCGCTCCCACAATTGGTCAAGGCGTTGGGAAATATCGTGCACGACAAGAAACCTGTGGGAGCGAGCCTGCTCGCGAAGGCGATCTTTCAGGCGGGCATACTCTTGCTGTACATTCGTTCAACTCGCAAGCCATAACGCGAGCCCCAACGATCGACAAACCAGGAGCAGTCGCCCATGAATCAGGAAGCCCGTTTTTCCCGCATGGAACCGGAGTTGCGCAAGGCCAATCTGATCGAGGCGACACTGGTGTGCCTCAAGCGCCATGGTTTCCAGGGGGCGTCGATCCGCAAGATTTCCGCTGAGGCGGGCGTATCGGTCGGGCTGATCAGCCATCACTATTCGGGCAAGGACGAACTGGTGGCCGAGGCCTACATGGCGATCACCGGGCGCGTCATGACGCTGTTGCGCGACGCCATGGAGCAAGCGGCACCCACTGGCCGGGAGCGTTTGTCGGCGTTCTTTCGCGCGTCCTTCTGCGCCGAACTGCTCGACCCGCAACTGATCGACGCCTGGCTCGCCTTCTGGGGCGCAGTGAAAACCGCCGAGGCGATCAATCAAGCCCACGAGCATTCCTATGGCGAGTACCGCGCGATCCTGGGCAAGGTGCTCAGGGAGTTGGCGCAGGAGGAGGGGTGGGAGGAAGGGGGAGAGCACTTCGACGCCGACCTGGCCGCGATCAGCCTTAGCGCGTTGCTCGATGGCCTGTGGCTGGAGTCCGGGCTCAATCCCGGGACCTTTACCCCCGAGCAGGGCATCCAGATTTGCGAAGCCTGGGTCGACGGTTTGCAGGCCGGCGGCCGGCAGCGGTTTTGCGTGCAGACGAGTAGCTGTTGATCGCCCGTTCAGCAGTGGCTACTCTCTGCCGCTGATGCAAGCCCTCTAATAAGAAACAAGCAGGACACCCAGCAATGACTCCTCGGGTACTGATCGTCGATGACGATCCGCTGATTCGCGAACTGTTGCATGCCTACCTGTCACAGGAAGGCTACGACGTGCACTGCGCCGCCACGGCGGAACTGGCCGAAACCTTCCTGGCCAGCCAGGCTGTCGACCTGGTCATGCTTGATATCCGCCTGCCAGGCAAGGACGGCCTGACCCTGACCCGCGAACTGCGCGTGCGATCGGAAGTCGGGATCATCCTGATCACCGGGCGCAATGACGAAATCGACCGAATCGTCGGCCTCGAATGCGGCGCCGATGACTACGTGATCAAACCTCTCAATCCACGGGAACTGGTGTCGCGGGCAAAAAACCTCATTCGCCGGGTACGCCATGCGCAGGCGCCACAGCCGGTTGCCGCTGTCGCCAAACCGGTCAAGCAATTCGCCGACTGGGCGCTGGACACCGACCGCCGGCGCTTGATCGATCCGGACGGCAGCGAGACCTTGCTGACCCACGGCGAGTACCAGTTGCTCAGTGTATTTTTGCGCAACAGCGGCCACACCCTTAGCCGCGATCAATTGATGGACCAGATCCGCAACCGCGAATGGGTGCCCAACGACCGCTCGATCGACGTGCTGGTGGGGCGCTTGCGCCGCAAACTGCATGACGATCCCGCCGAACCGCAACTGATCATCACCATCCATGGCGCCGGCTACCTGTTCACTGCCAGCCTGGCGGCGTGACGACGGTGGGACGGTTGCTCTGGGCGTTACTGATGTTATTGGCGAGCAACGTGCAGGCGGCGGACAAGATCCGCTATTGCGATTACCCGGTGTACCCGCCGATTTCCTGGAGCGACGGCAAACAAGTGCGTGGCCTGGCGCCCAGTGTGGTCAGGCAGTTATTCGGCCAACTCGGCTATGAGGTCGAGATTGTGGTGCTGGGTAACTGGAAACGCTGCCTGCTGGACGTTGCCGAAGGCCGGGTCGATGTGGTGCTCGCCTACAGCACCGCGCAACGGGAACAGAGCATGTTGTTTTCCACCGTTGCGGTGCTGCGCGAAGAAGTGGCGTTGTTCATCAATCGCCAGCATCCGGTGAAGTTCGAACAACTGCAGGACCTGGCCCACTACCGTGGCGGCTTGCTGTTCGGTGAAAGCTACGGCCTGGCATTCGATCGCATGGTCGCGCAACACAACAACATCGAATGGGTCGCCAGCAGCCGCCAGAATTTCGGCAAGCTGATTCGCGGGCGCATCGATTTCATCACCCAGGAGCGCCGCACCGGTGAGCTGTACGTGGAAACCCTGCCTGGCGCCCAGGACATCGTGGCCTTGCCCAAGGCCCTGAGCGTGGACTATTTGCGGGTCGCCGTTTCCCGCCGTTCGCCGTTGTCCGCCCACATGCCGCAGATTGATGCGCAGTTGCAGCGCATGGTGGATGCCGGTGATATCCAGCGCCTTCTCAATGAAAGCGAGGTCATCTACCGCGACATGATCAACCTGCCGGCGAACGCACAATGATCCGCGCACGTGCCGGTGGACTGCTGCGGCGCCTGCTGTGGTTCATCCTGCTGTTCAGCCTGTGTTTTACCGTGCTGGCCAGCAGCGTGCAGTTGTATATCGAGTATCGCCGGGAAATGCGCGAGATCGACTCGCGCATGGAGCTGATCCGCGCCGGTTACCTGGCCAGCCTGGAGCGCAGTCTCTGGGACCTGAACCAAGAGCAATTGAATGTGCAACTGCGCGGCCTGGTGGATTTCTCCGACGTCGCCAGGGTGCATTTGACCGGTCCCGATTTCGACCTGGTGCAAGGCAATCCCGCGCCGGCAGGGCCGTTGCGCATCGAGAGCTTTGCCCTGGATTACCAACCACCTGCCGGTCCCTTGCGCCATCTCGGCGAGCTGGAAGTCAGCACCGACCTGGGGGCGGTGTATCAACGCCTGTATGCCACCGGCTTGACCAACCTGTTGTGGATGGCGGTGTTTTTCTGCGGTCTGGCGGTGGCGTTGTCGGGGCTGTTTTATCGCCTGGTGACCCGGCATCTGAAAGTCATGGCCGAATTTGCCCGGCGCATTGCCGCAGGGCAATGGCACGAGCCGCTGCGCCTGGACAAGCGTCCTGGCGCGCAAAACGACGAAATCGACACCGTGGCCCATGCCCTCGATGACATGCGCAGGGCGATCCTCAGCGACATCGACCGCCGGGAAACCGACCGCCTGGCCCTGCAGGACAACCGCGACGAATTACTGCGCATGGTCGAGCGGCGCACGGCCAGCCTGATGCGCGCCAAGGACGACGCCGAAGCGGCCAACCTCGCCAAATCACGGTTTCTGGCCACCATGAGCCACGAACTGCGCACGCCACTCAATGGCATCCTTGGCATGGCCGAGCTGCTGAGCGGTGCCCGTCTCGACCCGCAGGACAGCAGACGCCTGGATGCGCTGCACAAGGCCGGCGAGGGGCTGCTGACGATCCTCAATGAAGTGCTGTATTTCGCCAAGCTGGAGGAGGGCACCAGCCTCCCGGAACCGGTGAATTTCTCGATGCGCCAATTGCTCGATGAAGTCCTCACGCTGCTGGAACCCAAGGCGCTGGACAATGACACGATCCTGCATTGCCGCGTCGATCAACGGGTGGCCGAGCATCACCACGGTGCCGAGCAATACCTGCGCCAGGTGCTGAGTAACCTGTTGGCCAACGCGATCAAGTTCACAGAAAACGGTGACGTCTGTGTCGAAGTGGCATTGCTCGCATTGCCGCCAGATCTGGGCGGACAGCGTCTGCGGGTGAGTGTCACCGACAACGGCATCGGTATAGCCCCGGCGATGCAGGCGAAGATTTTCGAGCGATTCACCCAGGCCAGCGAAGAAGTCGCACAGCGTTATGGCGGCACGGGACTGGGGCTGGCCATCTGTAAGCATCTGGTGGAGAAGATGGGGGGCTGCATCGGCGTCAGCAGCGAAGTCGAGCGCGGCAGTTGTTTCTGGTTCGAGTTGACGTTGCAGCCGGCCATCGAGGCCATTGCCTCGACGCCCACTTATGCGGCGGGCCCGGCGCTGGACATCCTGGTGGTCGAGGACGTGGCGCTCAACCGCGAAGTGGCCGAGGGCCTGTTGCAACGGGACGGGCATCAAGTGTGGCTGGCCAACGACGCTGAACAGGCATGGGCGCAATGCTCGGCGCGCAGCTTCGATCTGATCTTGCTGGACGTGCACCTGCCGGGCATGAGCGGCGTCCAGTTGTGCAAACAGATCCGTGACAACGACGGACCTAACCGTGAGACGCGCATCTTTGCCTTGACCGCCAGCGTGCAACCGGCGTTGGTACGCGGTTATCTGGATGCGGGCATGGATGGCATCCTGGCCAAACCCCTGAAGCTGGACAACCTGCGACAGGTGCTGGCGGGGCGGGCAACTACCGGCCTGTCCGAGGTTGACGACGCAGCGATGGACTGGCCGTTGCTGCAGACCCATCGCAGTTTGCTTGGCGAGCAGAAAGTACAGGGCTTGCTGACCGTATTGCGCGACTCAATCGTGCAACACCGTGAGGCACTGGGCGAAGCCATTGAGGCCGATGATTGCACCGAAGTCGCACAACTGGCGCACCGCCTGGCCGGCAGCGGCGATTCCCTGGGGTTTCGTGCCTTGGCCGAGGCATTACGGAGTCTGGAAATCGCGGCGCTGGGCAATGACCAAACCGCGATTCGATCGTTGGTGCCCTTGGTCGAAGCGCAACTGCAAGGTTCGCTGCACACGCTCAAAGGCCTGTTGCAGAGCTGACGTACAAATTTGTTACGACTTTCTACAACTTCGATCTTTACGTACAACAGGGCCTTACATGGCTTTCCAATAATCGACGCAACCGCCGCAGCGCGGTCTTCGAAGCTTATTGGAGATAATAATAATGAATTGCCGTAAAGCTGCTTCCTCCTTGCCTGACTTCCTGTCATGCGCTGCCCGCCTCAGCGAGTCGGGGTGCCGGGCATGAGCGAAAACACCGATCGTAAAGGCATCCAGCTGACTCGGGCCCTGAAGAGTCGGCACATTTTCATGTTGTCCCTGGGCGGCGTGATCGGCACCGGGCTATTCATGGGCTCCGGCGTGACCATCAACCAGGGCGGGCCGGTGGGAGCGATCCTGGCCTATCTGGTTGCCGGTTTCCTGATGTACCTGGTGATGGTCTGCCTCGGCGAATTGTCGGTGCAGATGCCGGTGTCCGGTTCGTTCCAGACCCACGCGACCAAGTTCATCGGCCCGGCCACCGGCTTCATGATCGGCTGGGTGTACTGGATGAGCTGGGCCACCACCGTAGGCCTTGAGTTCACCGCAGCTGGCATGTTGATGACGCGCTGGTTCCCGGAGGTGCCGATCTGGTATTGGTCAGCGTTGTTCGTGGTAGTGCTGTTCGGCATCAACGCGATGGCAACCCGTGCCTTCGGTGAGGCGGAATACTGGTTCTCCGGGATCAAGGTGGCGGCGATTCTCGGGTTCATTGTGGTCGGTGTGCTGGTGATCTTCGGCGCAATCCCGCTGACCAGTGGCGCGCCTGCACCGATGATGACCAACCTGATCGGCGATTCGTTGTTCCCCAACGGCATGTCCGCGGTATTCGCGGTGATGATGACTGTGGTCTACGCCTTCCAGGGCTGCGAGATCATGGGTGTGGCGGCGGGCGAAACCGACCAGCCGGAAAAAAGTATTCCCCGCGCCGTGCGCAACGTGGTGTTTCGCGTGTTGATCTTCTACGTCCTGGCAATCGTCGTACTGTCGGCCATCGTGCCGTGGCAGCAGGCTGGGCTGATGGAAAGTCCGTTCGTGCAAGTGTTCGACATGGTCGGCATCCCCTACGCCGCCGACCTGATGAACTTCGTGATCCTCACGGCGATCCTGTCGGTGGGCAACTCCGGCCTGTATGCCTCTACGCGCATCCTGTGGGCCATGTCGAAAACCGGCATGGCGCCAAAAAGCCTGGCGCCGTTGAGCAAGCGTGGCGTGCCATTGCGTGCGTTGAGCATCACCTTGTGTTTCGCCCTGGTGTCGCTGATGACCAGTTTTATTGCCGCCGACACCTTGTTCATGGTGTTGATGGCGGTGAGCGGGATGTCCGGCACCGTGACCTGGATTGTCATCGCCCTGGCGCAGTACAAGTTCCGCAAGGCCTACCTGCGCGACGGCGGCAAGCTCAGCGACCTCAAGTACCGCGCGCCGTGGTTCCCGGTGTTGCCGCTGATGTGCATCACGCTGTGCTGCTCGCTCTTCGTGTTCCTGGCACTGGATGAAACCCAGCGACCATCACTGTATTGGGGCTTTGGATTTATTGCGCTGTGTTATGGCGCGTATTTCCTGTTCCATCGCAAGCGTGAAGAGGTGTTGGCGCCGAGCCTGCCGAGCGTATAGATCCCTGTCTCAACACCCCCCCTGTGGGAGCGAGCCTGCTCGCGAAAGCGGTGCACCAGTCAACAGAAATGTTGAATGTGGTGCCGCCTTCGCGAGCAGG
>NZ_APIO01000117.1:0-37431 GCF_000408945.1 Pseudomonas sp. G5(2012) | reverse complement strand
GTGGCCGTTACCGCAGCAACGGATATGTACACCTGAAAGACAACTATCGTCTGCCAGGACGCCTTCGCCGGCAAGCCTGGCTCCTACAGTAAAAGCGAAACCCTAAGTGGCCGTTACCGCAGCAATGGATATGTACTCAGTCACAAAATCTCCATTGGCCGCCTGGACGCCTTCGCCGGCACGCCTGACTCCTACAGTAAGGGCGACCCGCATTACCTGACAGTGCGATTGGCCTGCCATCCAACGCACCACAGCTATGACTTTTCTGCACAACGCACCGGCTTTTATGAGCATTTTTAATTCATTTTTGCATGCATATACTGGACTCAAGCACCGGCCATGATCCGGGCCAGACCCAACAAAAACAAACAAGGGCATACACCGTGAAGACATCCATGCTTGCCATCGTCTCCCCGCTCTCAGGTACCCGCACGCGTCACGTACGCATCGCCGCCCGCAGCGAAGCGCCCCTCGCCGCCTGACCATCCCGTACCCGTTACCGCGCCGATCGCCCCCGCGATCGATGGAGACTCCAATGAACAGCAACTGCCAACCCTTCATCAAAGCTCGTGATTTCCTGCTGGCCCACCGTACCGACTACGCCACTGCCACACGGGACTTCCAGTGGCCGCAACTGAGTGAATTCAACTGGGCGCTGGATTACTTCGATGCCATGGCCGAAGGTAACCAGGCCAACGCCCTGTGGATCGTCGAAGAAGACGGCAGCGAGCAGCGCTACAGCTTCCAGCAACTGGCCGCGCGCTCCAACCAGGTGGCCAACCACCTGCGTGCCCTTGGCGTGCGCCGTGGCGAGCGCATCCTGCTGATGCTTGGCAACGACGTCGCCCTGTGGGAAACCATGCTGGCCGCCTTCAAGCTTGGCGCCGTGGTCATCCCTGCCACCGCACTGCTGACTTGCGATGACCTGGCCGATCGTATCGAACGTGGCCAGGTTCGCCATCTGGTGGTCGGTGCCGCCCATGTCGACAAGTTCGACGGCCTGGGTGAAGGCTGCAGCCGCGTCTGCGTCGGCCCGGCCCCCGCCGGCTGGACACCCCACAGCGCCGCCAGCGAATACTCCGAACAGTTCGACAACGAGGGTCGCACCCTGGCCACCGACCCGATGCTGCTGTACTTCACCTCCGGCACCACCTCCAAGCCGAAGATGGTGTTGCACAGCCACCAGAGCTATCCGGTCGGCCATCTGTCGACCATGTACTGGATCGGCCTGCAGCCGGGCGACCTGCACTTGAACATCTCGTCACCGGGCTGGGCCAAGCATGCCTGGAGTTGCCTCTTTGCCCCCTGGAACGCCGGCGCCTGCATCTTCATCCATAACGTCGCGCGCTTCAGCGCCCCTGCCCTGCTGGGTGCCCTGGAGCGCTATGGCGTCACCAGCCTGTGCGCCCCGCCCACGGTCTGGCGCATGCTGATCCAGGAGGACCTGGCCAGTTACAAGGAGCGCCTGTGCCTGCGCGAACTGGTGGGCGCCGGTGAGCCGCTCAACCCGGAAATCATCGAGCAGATCCTGCATGCCTGGGACTTGCCATTGCGCGACGGTTTCGGCCAGTCGGAAACCACCGCCCTGGTCGGCAATACGCCGGGCCAATTGCTCAAGCCCGGTTCCATGGGCCGTCCGCTGCCGGGCTACCGAGTGACCATGCTCGACCCCGACGGGGCACCTGGCAATGAGGGCGAAGTCGCCTTGCCGCTGGACGTGCGCCCACTTGGCCTGATGCTGTGCTACGAGGACAGTCCGGAAAAAACCGCAGAGGTGATGCGCGACGGTTACTACCGCACCGGCGACACCGCGCAGATCGACGATGATGGCTACGTCACCTTTGTCGGTCGCGCCGACGACGTGTTCAAGGCCTCCGACTACCGCATCAGCCCCTTCGAACTGGAGAGCGCTCTGATCGAGCACCCGGCGGTGATGGAATGCGCCGTGGTCCCCAGCCCCGACCCGCTGCGCCTGGCCGTGCCCAAGGCGTTCCTGATCCTGGCCCATGACGAACCCGGCAGCGCCGAGCTCGCCGGTAATATCCTCGCCTTTGCCCGCGAGCACCTGGCGCCGTACAAGCGAGTGCGACGCATCGAGTTCGTCACCGAGCTGCCCAAGACCATCTCCGGGAAAATCCGTCGGGTGGAGCTGCGCCAGATGGAAGTGCAGCGTCGGCAGAGTGACGCGCGCGGCGCACAAGAGTACTTCGAAGAAGACTTCCCTCAGCTCAAGGGCTGAATCCGGGCCGGTGCGCCGGCCCTCCTGAACTCACCTCCGACCACTCGGCCAACCAGACCGAGGGGCCACTCTCGACTCAAAGAAAGCAGACAGGACCCGAAAATGACCTCATCCAGCGTTCCAAGCGTCAAGCTCCTCATCAACGGCGAGTTCGTCGAATCGCGCAGTACCGAGTGGCGTAACGTGGTCAACCCGGCCACCCAGGAAGTCCTCGCTCGTGTGCCATTCGCCACCGCCGAGGAAATGGATGCCGCCGTGGCCAGCGCCAAGGAAGCCTTCAAGACCTGGCGCAAGACCCCGATCGGCGCCCGCTCGCGGATCTTCTTCAAATACCAGCAGCTGATCCGCGAGAACATCAAGGAACTCGCCGCCCTGCTCACCGCCGAACAGGGCAAAACCCTGCCGGATGCCGAAGGTGATGTGTTCCGCGGCCTGGAAGTGGTCGAGCACGCCACATCCATCGGTAACCTGCAGATGGGCGAGTTGGCCAACAACGTCGCCAACGGCGTCGACACCTACACCTTGATGCAGCCGCTGGGCGTGTGCGCTGGCATCACCCCGTTCAACTTCCCGGCGATGATCCCACTGTGGATGTTCCCGATGGCCATCGCCACCGGCAACACCTTCGTCCTCAAGCCGTCCGAGCAAGACCCACTGGTGACCATGCGCCTCGTCGAACTGGCGCTGGAGGCCGGTGTACCCAAGGGCGTACTCAACGTCATCCACGGCGGCGTCGATGCGGTGAACCTGATTTGTGATCATCCGGACATCAAGGCCGTGTCCTTCGTGGGTTCGACCAAGGTCGGCACTCACGTCTACAACCGCGCCACGCAAAACGGCAAACGCGCACAGTGCATGATGGGCGCGAAGAACCATGCCATCGTCCTGCCCGATGCCAACAAGCAGCAGACCTTGAACAACCTGCTGGGCGCCTCCTTCGGCGCCGCTGGCCAGCGCTGCATGGCCCTGCCGGTAGTGATTCTGGTAGGTGAAGCGCAGACCTGGTTGCCGGACCTGATCGAGCGGACCAAAACCCTCAAGATCAATGGCGGCACCGAACCTGGCACCGACATCGGCCCGGTCATTTCCTGCGCTGCCCTGGATCGCGTCAACAGCCTGATCGCCAGTGGCATCGAAGAAGGCGCCAAACTCGAACTGGATGGCCGCAACCCGAGCGTGCCTGGCTACCAGGACGGCAACTTCGTCGGCCCGACCATCTTCTCCAACGTCACTGCGCAAATGTCCGTGTACCGCGAAGAAATCTTCGGCCCGGTGCTGTGCGTCATGCAGGCCGCCAGCCTGAGCGAGGCGATCGAGATCATCAACGCCAACCCGAATGGCAACGGTACCGCCCTGTTCACCCGCTCCGGCGCGGCGGCCCGTCACTTCCAGGAGGAAATCGACGTTGGCCAGGTGGGCATCAACGTGCCGATCCCGGTACCGGTCCCGCTGTTCTCCTTCTCCGGTTCGCGCGCCTCCAAGCTCGGCGACCTGGGCCCTTACGGCAAGCAAGTGGTGACCTTCTACACCCAGACCAAGACGATCACCCAACGCTGGTTCGACGAGGACGACGTCGTTGGCGCGGTGAACACCACTATCACCCTCAAATGATCTGTGGCGAGGGGATTCATCCCCGCTGGGGCTGCGAAGCAGCCCCAGCGACCGTTCAAACAGACCGAGTTGTCTGGATTGGGGCCGCTTCGCGACTCAACGGGGCGGTGCAACGTTTCGGTAGATCCCCTCGCCACCACACACGCAAAAGGTAGCCATCATGCATATCGGATTTCTCGGCCTCGGCAACATGGGCGGCCCAATGGCCCGCAACCTGCTCAAGGCGGGCCACAGCCTGACCGTCTTCGATCCCTTCGCGCAGGCAGTCGCCGCGTTGGTGGAGGCCGGCGCCAGCGCCGCCGACTCACCCGCAGGCGTGGCCAAGGCCGGGGTGGAAGTGATCATCACCATGCTGCCAACCGCACACCACGTGAAACAGGTCTATTGCGCCAAGGACGGCCTGTTGGCCAACATCGGCCCAGGTGTGCTGTTGATAGACAGTTCGACCATCGACCCGCTGAGTGCGCGCGAAGTTTCCAGACTCGCCCTCGCCCAAGGCAACTCGATGCTCGACGCGCCGGTCTCCGGCGGCACCGGCGGTGCGACGGCAGGCACCCTGACGTTCATGGTCGGCGGCCCCGTCAGCGTATTCGACCAGGCCTTGCCGATCCTCTCGGCCATGGGCAGGAACATCGTGCGCTGCGGCGAAGCCGGTAACGGCCAAGTGGCCAAGATCGCCAACAACATGCTGCTCGGCATCTCCATGGTCGGCGTCGCCGAGGCCATGGCCCTGGGTGTGGCCCTGGGCATGGACGCCAAGGTGCTGGCCGGTGTCATCGGCACCTCCACCGGTCGCTGCTGGAGTTCGGAGATCAATAATCCGTTCCCGGGCGTGCTGGAAAATGCTCCGGCCTCCCGTGGCTACAGTGGCGGCTTCGGCACCGACCTGATGCTCAAGGATCTCAGCCTCGCTACCGAAGCAGCCAAACACGCGCGCCAGCCGGTGGTGCTCGGTGCTGCCGCCCAGCAGCTGTACCAGACCTTCAGCCTGCAAGGTCATGGCGGCCTGGACTTCTCCGCCATCATCAAACTGTTCCAAGGGGAAGCCCAGGCATGAGCGAGCAGCAAGCCCCGGTGCTGGCCTGTGTGCGCAACCGCATCGGCCACCTGACACTGAACCGGCCCAGCGCGCTGAACACCCTCGACCTGCCGACGGTGAAGCTGCTTTGCCAGTACCTGTGGATCTGGGAACAAGACCCGGACATCGTCGCCGTCACCCTGCGTGGTGCCGGGGAAAAAGCCTTCTGCGCCGGTGGCGACATCCGCATGCTGTACGACAGTCACAAGGCCGGGGACAACCTGCACGAGCTGTTTCTCGAAGAGGAATACGCCCTGGACGAGTACCTGCATGGCTACTCCAAACCGGTGCTGGCGCTGCTGGACGGTTTCGTCCTGGGCGGCGGCATGGGCCTGGCGCAGGCGGCTTCGCTGCGGGTGATCACCGAGCGCACGCGCATGGGCATGCCGGAAGTCGGCATCGGCTTTTTCCCCGATGTCGGTGGCAGCTATTTCCTGCCGCGGCTTCCCGGCGAGTTGGGTATCTACCTGGGCGTCACCGGCTGCCAGGTACGGGCTGCCGATGCGCTCTATGCCGACCTCGCCGACTACTACCTGCCCAGCGAGCGCCTGGTCGAACTGGATGCCGCCCTGGATCACTTGAACTGGACCCGTGCGCCCGCAGAAGACTTGCAAGACCTGCTGGCGGGGCTGGCCGCCGAGCGTATTGCCGGATCGGAACTCAAGGCTTACCGCCAGGTGATCGATGACTATTTCTCCCTGCCTGATGTGTCGGCGATTCGCAATGCGCTGCAGCGCGAGCAACGTCCCGAGCTGCGCGACTGGGCCGAACAGACGGTTGCGCTGCTCGACAGCCGCTCACCACTGGCAATGGCTACGACCCTGGAACTGTTGCGCCGCGGTCGATACCTGAGCCTGGCCGACTGTTTTGCCCTGGAACTGCACCTGGACTACCAGTGGTTCGACAAGGGCGACCTGATGGAAGGTGTGCGCGCACTGATCATCGACAAGGACAACACCCCGCGCTGGAACCCGCCAACCCTGGCGGAACTGGTGCCTGCACGGGTGCAGGCTTTCTTCAGCGACTTTCGCCCGGCCTCTGGCAAACCCCTTCGTACCGCCTGAACGGCAGGAGACTCGCAATGCACGATATCGAATTGACCGAAGAACAACGCATGATCCGCGACATGGCACGCGACTTCGCCCGCAGCGAAGTCGGCCCGCAGGCCCAGGCCTGGGAAAAGGCCGGCTGGATCGATGATGCCGTGGTGGCGCAGATGGGTGAACTGGGCCTGCTGGGCATGGTGGTGCCGGACACCTGGGGTGGCAGTTACACCGACTATGTGGCCTACGCCCTGGCCGTGGAGGAAATCTCGGCCGGCGACGGCGCCCTCGGCGCCTTGATGAGCATCCACAACTCAGTGGGCTGCGGCCCGCTGCTCAAATATGGCAGCCCTTCCCAGCAAGACACCTGGCTGCCGCTCCTGGCCAGCGGCCAGGCCATTGGCTGCTTCTGCCTGACCGAGCCACAGGCGGGCACCGAAGCCCACAACTTGCGCACGCGCGCCGAACTGCGCGACGGTCAGTGGGTACTCAATGGTGCCAAGCAATTCGTCAGCAACGGCAAGCGTGCCAAGCTGGCCATTGTCTTTGCCGTCACCGATCCGGAACTGGGCAAGAAGGGCCTGTCGGCGTTCCTGGTGCCCACCGACAATCCCGGCTTCGTGGTCGATCGCAGCGAACACAAGATGGGGATCAAGGCCTCCGATACCTGCGCGGTGACGTTGGATAACTGTACGATCCCCCAGGACCATTTGCTCGGCGAGCGCGGCAAGGGCCTGGCCATTGCCCTGTCGAACCTTGAAGGCGGTCGCATCGGCATCGCCGCCCAGTCCCTGGGCATCGCCCGCGCCGCCTTCGAGGCTGCGCTGGGGTATGCCCGCGAACGCATCCAGTTCGCCAAGCCGATCATCGAACACCAGAGCGTGTCCAACCTGCTCGCCGATATGCACACCCGGCTCAATGCTGCCCGCCTGCTGGTGCTGCATGCCGCGCGCCTGAAAAGCGCCGGGCAACCGTGCTTGTCAGAAGCGTCCCAGGCCAAGCTGTTCGCCTCGGAAATGGCTGAGCGCGTGTGCTCCAGCGCCCTGCAGATCCATGGTGGTTATGGCTACCTGGAGGATTACCCCGTGGAGCGCTACTACCGCGATGCGCGCATCACCCAGATCTACGAAGGCACCAGCGAGGTGCAGCGCCTGCTGATCGCACGCGAGCTGGCCCACTACGCGCTCTGAGCCCTTGGCCGGCCGCGCCCTGCGCGCCGGCTGCCCCCTTGCCTGCCCCTTCTGGAGTTGCCCATGCTCGGCCTGCGTAATTTTTCCATCAGCCGCCGCCTGTGGTTGATCTTGCTGACGTCCATCCTGATGCTGCTGATTCTCGCCGGCCTGATGCTCAAGCAGAACCATGACGATCTCTATGCGGCCAAGGCCCTGAAAACCCGTCACGTGGTCGAGACCGTCAGCGGCATCCTGCGTCATTTCCAGGCCCTGGAAGGCCAGGGTCTCGAGCGTGGGCAAGCGCAACAACAGGCCAGCGCGGTCATACGCAACCTGCGCTACGGCCACGACGACTACTTCTGGATCGAAGATCTCGACACTCGCATGGTCATGCACCCCAATGCCAAGCTCGAGGGCAAGCGCATGGCGGGCACCCGCGACCCTGACGGCAAGGCACTGTTCGACGAAATGGTCGCCGTGGCAAACCGCGATGGCTCCGGCCTGGTGCACTACCGATGGCCAAAGCCGGGCTCCGACGCGCCGGTGGAGAAGGTTTCCTACGTCGAACTGTTCAAGCCCTGGGGCTGGATCGTCGGCTCGGGCATCTACATCGACGACGTACAAGTGGAGTTCCGCCGCCAGCTGATACAGGCTTTCGTCATCGTACTGACCATCGCCCTGCTGCTCAGCGCGCTGATCCTGCTGATTGCCCGCAGCATCGCCTTGCCCCTGGCGCAGGTGGTCAATGCCATGGAGAACATCGCCAGCGGCGAAGCCGACCTGACCCACAACCTGGACAGTCGCTGGCGCGATGAACTGACCGCTCTGAGCAGCCACTTCAACGCGTTCACCCACAAGCTGCGCGCTGTGATCGGCCAGTCCATGCAGACCGCTGGCAACCTGGACCAGGCCTCGCAATCGCTGGGCGAGATTGCCAGCAACAGCCAGCGCCACAGCCAACAGCAATCCCAGCAAATGGAACTGGTGGCCGCCGCCATCCACGAAGTGTCCTATGCCGTGCAGGACGTGGCGAAGAACGCCGAACACGCTGCCAATGAAGTACGCCAGGCCGATGAGCAGGCACGCCAGGGCCAGCACAACATCAACAGCAGCCTGCGCCAGATCGACCAGTTGTCCGAGACCATCGGCCAGGCTGTCGAAGTGATCCAGAGCCTGGCGCAGGAAAGCACGCAGATCGGCAGCGTGCTGGAGGTGATCCGCGCCATCGCCGAACAGACCAACCTGCTCGCGCTGAACGCCGCCATCGAGGCCGCGCGCGCGGGTGAACAGGGTCGTGGCTTCGCCGTGGTGGCAGACGAAGTGCGCCTGCTGGCGCAGCGCACCCAGCAGTCCACCGCGCAGATCCAGGGCATGATCGAACGCCTGCAGGGCAACTCCGAAGCGGCGGTCGATGTCATCAATGCCAGCAGCCAGGCCGCTCGCCAAACCGTGGTACAGGCCCGCGAAACCGGTGAAAGCCTGCACCTGGTCATCACCGCGCTGCGCAATCTCACGGAACTGAACGCCTCGATTGCCAGTGCCACCCTGGAGCAATCCCACGTGGTCGAGGACATCAACCAGAATGTCACCCACGCCGCCTCGCTGGCCCACGAGAATGCCCTGGCGGCGGACCAGTCCAACGAGGCCAGCCAGAACCTGGGGCAGCTGGCGGGCCAGCTCAATCGACTATTGGGGCAGTTCCGCCTTTGAAATGGATCAGCAACGATGGAGGTATCGACTAGATGACAGCCTCGCAACCCATTGCATCCCGCCCCGGCTCTCTGTTTGCGGGGGCCATCGACCAGGTGCCCCCCTCACGCTACCTGGAAACCCGGCAAAAAGCCCTCGAGCTGTTCGCCCGATGTGGTTTCAGCCGGGTCAGCATGCGCGACCTGGCGGCTTACCTGGGGATCAAGGCCGGCTCCATCTACAACCACATCGACAGCAAGGAGGCACTGCTGTTCGAGTTGATCGAGGAACTCTACGAACAGTTGCTGCACGGCGCCAACCTGGTGAACCGGCGCAAATCCAGCCCCGCGGTACGACTGCACGCATTGCTTGAAGCGCACTTGCTGTTGCATGAGCGCATGGGCGCGCATTTTCGCCTGGCCGAGCATGACCTCCATTGCCTGGACAGCGAACAGCTTGGCTCGATCCTGGCGTTGCGCAGGCGCTACGAGGAACACCTGGTGACCACGATTGAACAGCTCACCGGTGAACCGGCGAGCGTCCCCCTGCGCTCTACCTTGAGCGGCATCGTGTCCCTGCTCAACCAACTGCCGGCCTGGATTGCAGAGTCGCCGGCCGGCAAGGGAACACGGCGCAAGCTGCTGCATGACATGGTCATGGGCGCCCTGCAGGGGGCGTTGCAGGCTCCCGGGCTTAAAGCCTCATGATCGGCCGTGGCAATGCCTGGCCGGTAGCGCAGTGACAGCAGCTGGGCAAGCACGGCCCAGCGTGACCGCTGCGCTTGAAAGTTTTCTGCCGCGGCCGGCGGTGGCGAAGGGTTTGACTATTCCACCTGCGCCTTGAACGCGTCGTACGCCGATAACGGCAGGCTGATGCCCTCGCGGACCGCACGGGCATAGGCTTGCTCTTTGGCCTTGCCCGGCAGGTAAACGCCCAAGGTTTCAAGCCGCGTCATCTGCTCGCCCAGACGTGAGGCAAAGCACTCGTCCAGCAACCTGGGAGCAATGCCAATCACCAGCATGCCAGCCCCTGGGGATTCGCTGCCGGAACGGAAATCGGCTGCATCCAACGACCAATTGGCCCCCGTCAAACCCGCCGCGAGCACCTCGACCATCAACGCGATGTTGGCGCCGCGCCCGCCCCCGAACGCCAGCAACGTCCCGCGCAGTGCCTCCCGCGCGCTGCGCGTTTCATTGCCTTGTGCATCAACCGCCCAGCCTGGCGGTATCGCCTCCCCCGCTTCAGCGGCCCGAAGCAGGTTTACGTAGGCCGTGGCGCTGCTGGCTTGGTCGATCGCCAGTAAACGACCTGCAGCACTGGCGGCGGCAAATGCGATGGGGTTGGTGGAGTACAGCGGCCGGCTCTGGCCCGCCACGGTGAGCAGCGGTGAGCCATTGGTGAACGCCAACGCGACCAGCCCCTCGCGCGCCAGGCGACGGGTGTAATAGCCCAATTCGCCACAGGTGAAAGCGTTGAACTGCGCGAACAGGGCAATACCCAGTTGATGCGCATTGCTACACAGCACTGGGAAAGCGTGATCGAAGCCCAGTTGCGCGATGCCTTGGGCCGCATCGCAGCGGATCATGGCCGGCGCGACCTGGGACACGAAGGGCTCGGCAGCCCTGGCGATTCGGCCGGTGGCAAAGCCGCTGAGGTAGTCAGGCAAATGACCGAAACCGACCTCGTGTTGGCCATGGGCCTGGGCTGATACCGTGGCGTTGGCAAGCGCCGAGGCCACGGCGTGGCTGGTGCCGTGGGCCAGGCAGAGCTGTTGTGCGAAGGTGGTGGCCTCGGCCAGAGACAGGCGCTTGTGGGGTTTGTCGTCGTCCATGGTGGCTTCAGTATTCTCGGATTGTAGGTGTGCCGCAGCTTGAGAACCTGCAGGAGCGGCGCTGGCCGCTCCTGCTCGTCCAGTTGATTATCTTTACTGGATCATCCTCGGTTCACCCACCTTCGCAGCCTCGCGGTCCAGGCCAAACGAGGCGAGGATTTCAGCGATTTCGCCCGAGGCATGCAAGGCCTGGATGTTCTTGCCCAGCGCCTCGCCCAAGGCTGCGTTGGACTTGGTGTACGGGAAGGCGCTCTGCCCAGGCTCAAGCGTGGCCTTGACCCGTTGATCGGGCTCGGACACCTTGATGCTCTTGCCGGGGTACGCGCCCTTCTGCTGCGAAGATACCCCCACCGCGAAGCTGTCCGCACCGACCTGGATGCGCTTGGACGCCAGGTCCTGCGCCATGGCCACCGGGTTCGGGTAGAGCACCAGATTGTCGCCAAAGGTCTTCTTCAAATCGTCCACCCACAGGTAGCCCTGCACGGTGCCGATGCGCTTGCCGTCCAGTTCGGAAATCTTCGTGTAGCCCTCATCCGAAATAATGCCCATCACGTCCAGGTACAACGGTGCCGACAACCCCAACGCCTTGCTGCGCTCTGCCGTGCGGTACCAGTCACCGATGCCGACATCGGCGCGCTTTGCCACCACCGCCTGCACCACCGCTGCGGTGTCCACCACCATGGTCTTGACCTTCAGGCATTCGCGCTCGGCGATGCGCTTGATGATCTCGCCATCCACGCCGCTCAACTGGTTGTTCGGTCCCGGTATCGAGTAAGGCGGGAAGACGTACGCCGCCACGGTCAGCACACCCGGCGTAATGGTTTCAAACTGGTTCGCCGGGGTGCATTCGGCCAGGGCGTATGGCGCGCCAGCCAGGGTCGAACACAAGAACATCCAACGGGTAAAATGTTTGAATGAGCGAGTCATGACGTCACCTTTGCAATAAGAGAGCAGCAGCCGAAAACGGCGTGAGTGGCATTTGTTGTTATGGCTGGCTGGGTGCCAGTCTTTTTTCCAGCGCCGCCACGCCCAGGGTTGCCGGAGCACAGACAGCGGCATACATCAAACCGGCCAGGATCAGCACCGGCATGTACTCAAACGTGGAGGAACCTATGGAGGACGCCCGGCTGACAATTTCTGGCAGGGCGATGGTGAAACACAGCGACGAGGCCTGGAACATCATGATCGAGAACCCCAGCAGCGACGGCAGCGCTACCCGCAAGGCCTGAGGCAGGATCACAAAGCGCAGGGCGTCTAACCGGTTGAGGCCGATCACCTCAGCGGCCTCGGTTTGCCCTGGGGCCACGGCCTCGATGCCACCGCGAATGATTTCACTGGTGTAGGCCGCCGTGCAGTACGCCATGGCCAGCGCGGCAGCCCAGAACGAGGTCAAGGTCAGGTTGACGCTGGGCAGGCCAAAGTAAAAATACTGCAGCAGGATCAACGCCGGCGCACCGCGCCCCAACTCCACGATGACCAGAGACGGGTAACGCAACCAGCGGCTCGGGGCCGAGACACCGAGTGCCAGCACCAGCCCCAGTACAATGCCCAGGCCCAGGCTCACCGCCGTGACCTGCATCGACAACACAAAGCCCTTCCACAACTCCGGCAGCCATTGGGCCCACATCGTCAGCAGTTCGCTCATCGGGCAATCCTCTGTTTCAACGTCGCCGAGAGCCAACGGGAGAACAAGGCCACCGGCACGCTGAGCACCAGGTAAACCACCGCCGCCGCGCTGTAGACGCTCAGGCCCTGAAAGGTTTGTTGTGAAACTTGATAGGCCTGGAAGCTGATATCGCCGACGCCAATGGTCGAGGCCACGGCCGAATCCTTGAGCAGGCCAATGGCGTAGGTGGCCGAGGTGGGAATGGCGATGCGCACCAACTGCGGTAACACCACATCGAAAAACCGTTGCGATGCCGACAGGTTAAGCACATAGGCGGCTTCGAATTGCCCGGTGGGAATCGCCGCGAAAGCACCGCGGTATACCTCGGACATGTGCGCCGCCGTAATCAGCCCCAGGCCGACCACTGCCGCGGTAAACGGCGACAGGCTGATATAGCCGCCACCGATGCCAAAGAAGATGAAAAACAGCCAGACAATCGGCGGAATGGAGCGCAGGGTCAGCACCAGCATGGCCGCCAGAAAACGCAGGGGCTTGACCCTGGACAGGCGCAGGGCACAGATCGGAAACCCCAGCACCACGCCGACGCAGAAGGCGAGCACGGTGACAGCAATGGTCCACGGCACACCGTTCAACAGCATCATCAGGATGTCTTGCATCAGCGATTCCTCACGGCCTGGAGGAACTGGATCACCCGTTCATGCTCGGGCTGACGCATCACTTGCTGGCTCGGCCCCTGCTCGATGATTCGCCCCTCGGCCATCACCACCACGCGGTCGGACACGGTTTCGGCGAAGTGCATTTCGTGGGTCACGACGATCATCGACATGCCTTCGCAGGCGAGCTCTTTCATCACCGCCAGCACCTCCAGGCCCAGCTCGGGGTCCAGCGCCGAGGTCGGCTCATCGAACAGCATCAATTCAGGGTCCAGTGCCAGGGCACGGGCGATGGCGATCCGTTGTTGCTGGCCACCGGAGCAGCGCGCCGGATAGTGCTGGGCCTTGTCGGCCAACCCCACGCGTTCGAGCAGTTGCATGGAGCGGGCGTCGGCCTCTTTGGCGCTGCGGCCCAAGGTACGGATTTGCGCCAGGCTGACATTGCGCAGTACCGTCAGGTGCGGAAAAAGATTAAACGACTGGAACACCATGCCAATGCGCCGGCGTAGCTTGAGCAGCTCTGTACGGGGTAGCGCCTTGCCAGCTTCGATGTGCACGCCATCCATACTGACCCGGCCCTGGGTCGGCGGCTCCAACTGATTGATACAGCGCAGCAAGGTACTCTTGCCCGAACCACTGGGCCCGATAATGGCCACCACCTCGCCCTTGCTCATTTCAAAACACACGTCGTGCAGGACGGGATAGGGGCCAAACTGCTTATGAATTCCCTCCAGGCGCAAGAACGGTTCGGCGCTGGCCACTGGGCGCGGTGCCAAGGAGGGCGCGGATTCGATCACGGTCATACTGCTCATGTTTTTGCTCCAGCTATCGATCGCCGTCGACTAAGGGCGTGCGCGAAAGTTTTATCGGCCCGTTGGCGCTGATCAGCACCTGTTCTTCGAGCTTCACCCCTTCCCCACCGCCTTGTTCTCCGATGTAACTTTCCACCGACACCACCATGTTTTCCTCGAACAGGCCGTCGTAACCCCACTCGGCGAAATCCACGGCGTAGGCGACGCTGGGGTACTCGTCCACCAGGCCGACGCCGTGCAGCATCATCATGTAGCGGTTGTGCTCAAAGCGCTTGGGCACAGGCCAACAGTGTTCGGCAAACTCGCGAAAGGACAGGCCCGGGCGCAGCAGTTCGACGTTGTGATTGATCTGCTGCGAGGCGATTTCCAGCAAGTCGCGCTGGGCCGTTGTCGGCGCCTTGCCGGGGCAGACGAAGCTGCGAGAGATGTCCGAAAGGTAACCACCGGGCCCGACCATGTCGGTGTCAAAACAGACCATCTCGCCTGCCTTGATGACCTTGTCGGTGGCGTCCTGGAACCACGGGTTGGTGCGCGGCCCGGAGCTGAGCAAGCGGCTTTCGGCCCATTCCCCGCCGTGCGCGACATTAGTCCCGTGCATGATGCTCCACAGCTGGTTTTCAGTAACCCCCGGCACCAGGCTTGTGCGCATCCGGGCAATGGCCAGGTCGCACACGCCCATGGAGACCCGGTGGCTGGCCACCTCTTCCGCCGATTTGATCAAGCGTGCCTGCTCCATCAACGGCTGCGCATCGAACAGCTCAATGCCCTTATGCGTCAGGCGCTGCGCGCCCCATGGGTCACAACGGTCCACTGCCAAGCGGCGATTGCCGCCACCGTGGCGGGTCATCAGGTCCGCCACTTCCTGGGCCCAGCGCTCGGCTTTTTCCTGCACGCGGGGGCCGGCAAGAAAATACAGCCAGGGAATCGCCGGGCGAATTTCATCGATGGTTTCCACGTGCTCGCTGTTGTGCCGGCTGCTGGTGAACTCGAACAGCACCACCGGGCCGTCGGTGGCCACGAACACATAGCGGCTGGGCGAGTGCATCACCCACAAACCGAGGTTATTGGTGTCGGTGGCATAGCGAATATTGATCGGATCGGCCAACAGAATGCCGGCGTAATCCTGGGCACGCAGTTGCTCGCGAATGCGTTCCAGGCGGTAATGACGCAGGGCTTTGCGGTCGATGGCGCAATACGCATCGAGTAACGCCGTGTCGACCGGCGCCAGGGCATGTTCAGTGACCTTGGCATCGCTGCGAAAGCGCAGGTCGCGTTCGGTTAACGCCGTGAGCAGCTCAATGGAATCAGAACCCGTATGCATGCAACAACCTCCGCTGGGAAGAGTTTGATGTTCATCAAATTCAATCAGTCCAACTGTTGGGGCAGTAACTAAAGGCTTCTAAATCAGGTGACGGCTGTCTTTATTGTTGTGGGCGACACACGGCAGCTAGAGGTCCTTGACCAGCCGCAGGGCATCGTAGATGGCCGCATGGGTATTGCGCGACGCCACGGCATCACCAATGCGGAACAACTGGAAGCGCCCTTCGGGGTTGCTCGAAACGGTTTGCGGCTTGCCGACAATCAGGTCCATGTACTCCACGGCGCCTTCGTTGCTGGCCAAGGGCTTGAGTTCGAAATACAGCTCATCCAGCGGCCGGGTGCCGTGGTTGACCACCACCTGATCCACCCGGCGTGTTTTGGTCAGGTCGCTGTAATCGGTGCCGATCGTAGCCAGCAATTGGTCGCCTTGTTTCTCCACAGCCTTGAGCCGGTAGGTGACGGTAAAGGTGGTGTCCAGTTGCTGCAACGAGCGCATGTAGGGAACCAGGTTCATGCCCATGACTTCCGGCGCGAACGAGCGGTCGGGGGTCATGATTTCAGTCTTGGCGCCACTGCGGGCGATGAATTCAGCGGCTTGCAGGCCGGCGTGGTCGCCCGCATCGTCGTACACCAGCACATTGCGCCCAGGCTTCACGTCTCCGGAAATAATGTCCCAGCTTGAAACCAGGAATTGATTGCCGTGTTCCAGCACTTCGGTGTGCGGCAGGCCCCCGGTCGCCACGATCACCACGTCGGCATTTTCATCGAGAACAATCGCGGTGTCTGCCCAGGTGTTGAAGTGAAACGTCACGCCAAGGCGCTCGCATTGCGCCATGCGCCAATCGATGATGCTGATCATTTCTTTGCGCCGCTCGGACTGCGCGGTCAGGCGAATCTGTCCGCCGGGTTTGTCCGCCAGCTCATACACCACCACCTCGTGGCCGCGCTCTCCTGCCACCCGAGCCGCTTCCAGGCCACCAGGGCCGGCGCCGACAATCACCACTTTGCGCTTGTGCGCAGCCTTGGGTATTTCATGGGGCATGGTGGTTTCACGCCCGGTCGCGGCGTTGTGGATGCAGTAGGCAGCGCCAGCGTTGTAAATGCGGTCCAGGCAATAGTTGGCGCCCACGCAAGGGCGGATATCGTCTTCACGGCCTTCGATGATCTTGCGCACGATGTGCGGGTCGGTCATGTGCGCGCGGGTCATGCCGACCATGTCCACCAGCCCCGAGGCAATGGCATGACGCGCCGTGGCCACGTCGGGAATTTTCGCTGCATGGAAGGTCGGGAAGCCGGTCAGCGCCTTGATTTCGCCGGCAAAATCCAGGTGCGGCGCATTGCGCATGCCTTGGATCGGGATGATGTCGGTCAGCCCGGCGTCGGTGGCGATGTTGCCGCGAATCACATTGAGGAAGTCGATCATGCCACTGTCTTTCAACAGTTGGGAGATCTGCAACCCCTCCTCTTTTTGCAGGCCGCCGGCGAGGACTTCGTCCCCGGTATAGCGAATGCCGACGATAAATTCCGGGCCCACGCGTTTGCGAATGGCCGTGAGCACATCGAAGGTAAAGCGCAGGCGGTTTTGCAGCGAGCCGCCGTACGGCCCTTCCAGTTCGTTGGTCAGCGGCGACCAGAACTGATCCATCAAGTGACCGTAGGCTTGCAGCTCGATGCCGTCCAGGCCGGCGGCTTTCATGCGTTCGGCGGCATCGGCGTAGTCGCGAATGATGCGGTCGATGTCCCACTGTTCGAGCTGCTTGGGGAAGGCGCGGTGTGCGGGTTCCTGATTATGGGAGGGCGACACCACCGGTAGCCAGTCGCCTTTGTCCCAGCGGGTACGCCGGCCCAGGTGAGTGAGCTGGATCATCACCGCCGCACCATGTTCATGGCACTCGTCGGTCAGGTCTTTCATCCAGCCGACCACTTCGTCCTTGTAGGCCAGAATGTTGTTGAACACGGGCGGGCTGTCACGGGAGATCGCGGCGGAGCCCGCGGTCATGGTCATGGCTACACCGGCTTTGGCACGTTCAACGTGGTAGGCCCGGTAGAGCTTTTTCGGCATCCCGTCTTCCGGGTATGCCGGTTCATGGGAGGTGGTCATGATGCGGTTGCGCAGGGTCAAATGCTTGAGGCGATAAGGCTGAAGTAGCGGATCGTTTTTCATATCGGTCTCGCAAACAGGTCATCAGGCACGCCGACAATATGCCCCTGTGTACACAGGTGTCAATAGGCTTGACACTGGTGTACAGTTGACCACGAAAAGCAAATTTCAGCAGGGAAGAAATGCCCATGAAAGCAACCACCTCAACGGCGGAACCGGCAGGCCGAGGCTCCCTGGAAGCCTGGCTCAATGCGGCCTACGAAAGTCTGACCGAGTCAGGCGTCGATGCCGTGCGAGTGATGCCGCTGGCGAAAAAACTGAATTTGTCGCGCACCAGCTTCTACTGGTTTTTCGAAGACCGCGATGCCCTGCTCGTCGCCTTGATCGAGCAATGGAAAAACAAGAACACCTTCAACCTGGTGACCAAATCCCAGGCCTATGCCGAGTCCATCACCGAGGCGATCCTCAACGTCTTCGACTGCTGGCTGAACAGCGATTTGTTCGACTCGCAGTTCGAGTTCGCCATGCGCAGTTGGGCGTTGCAATCACCGGAAGTGGCGCAGGAAATCGGCGAGGCTGACGAGCAGCGCGTCGAGGCATTGCGGCAGATGTTCGACCGTTTCGGCTTTGAACACGATGCGGCGATAACCCGCGCCCGTTCGATCTACCTCACGCAAATCGGCTACATCAGCATGAAAACCCGGGAGCCCCTGGCCCAGCGGATGCGCTACATCCCCGAGTACCTGAAGATTTTCACCGGCAGGGAGCCGGAAGCCCGTGAGCTGGAGCGCTTTTATCAGCGCAACGGTTTTAGCCGTGCCGATTTGAACGTCTGAAAACATCGACTTTAAGTCAGTTTCTTTGTAGAGCGTCCCGGTAGGCGCTCCCTTTGGCGCACCGCTGCCAGGCATTCCTTCAATCGGTGCCTGGCCCGAATAGCCGATAGCCCCGTCCGGGGTCGGTACCTGAACCATTGCGATTGTTCCGGTGTTCTCCACGAAACTGCAAATGGGGCTACCCTGAAGGTGTTTACTTCAAGGTCGCGTGCTACATCTGCCCACCCTTAACAGGCAGGTCGTCGATGTATCAGAACTTGGCGCTGCTTGCCGCCTTCCTTCTTACCTACAGCCTATTTGCGGGGCGCTTCGAGTCACGCCTGCTTAATGGCCCGCTTATGTTCATGCTTGCCGGCCTGCTTCTCGGCCCGGCATTCCTGGGCGTTCTGCAACTCCGGATTGACAGGGAGGGCCTAAAGTTCTTGGCTGAGCTGACGCTGGCGATTGTTCTGTTCAGCGATGCGGCCAACGCTGATCTGAAGGTCCTTCGGGCCAATGAAGGGCTTCCACTGCGCTTGTTGATGATAGGGCTACCGCTGACCATAGCGGGTGGTTGGCTAGTCGGCGTCTGGCTGTTCCCTCAGGTCCCACCGTTGGAACTGGCAATACTGGCAACCCTTCTGGCGCCCACCGATGCTGCGCTCGGTAAGGCGGTTGTGAGCAACCCTCAGGTTCCCGCGTCCGTGCGTGAAGGGTTAAACGTTGAGAGCGGGCTGAATGATGGAATCTGCGTTCCAGTGTTGCTTATGTTTTTGGCATTGCTGGTCGAAGAACAGACACGGTCCCCTATCTCACTGGCATTAGAGTTAGTGATCGAGGAACTGGGCATCGGTGCACTCATCGGTATTACCCTGACGCTCATCGCCTGGCGGTTGCAGCGCTACTCCGTAAAACACCAGTGGCAAACGCCAGTGTGGTCACAGTTGACCCTGCCCGGGCTCGCCATCCTGTGCTTTGCCACAGCGCAAACACTAGGCGGTAGCGGGTTTATCGCCGCGTTCGTCGGTGGGTTGCTTGCAAGTTTTCTGTTTACCGAGCAAAAGCACCAGATGCTCAAGGCCAGCGAAGAGTTCGCCAGTCTGTTATCGGTCATTACCTGGGTCGTATTTGGCGCACTGGTGATCCCTTGGGCCTGGAGCAGCCTCACCCTCAACATCTGGCTTTACTCGGTGCTCAGCCTGACCATGATTCGCATACTGCCCGTGCTGATCAGCCTGGTCGGAACCCGCTTCGATTTCGAAACTCGCCTCTTCATCGGTTGGTTCGGCCCGCGAGGCCTGGCCAGTATTGTCTTCGCCGTCATGATATTGGCCTACCCCCTGCAAGCAAGTCGTACCTTGGTGGCTACTGCTGTCTGTACCGTTTTACTCAGTGTGCTATTACATGGTCTGAGTGCCAATCCATGGGTTGCACGGCTGGCCAGTCGTGATCATTGATGACCGTGTTCGTTCAGTAATCTCGAACTGCACTGGCCGCTGCGTTTTCTGCTGCATCACCCTGCGATCGACCCGGCTCTCACGCTCATCACCCGCGAGAAAATCATCGACGACAAACTTTCTCCTTCCCTTGGCCCATGCCGACCCGAAAGATTCTTTCAACATTCGTGACTATCAGCCTGCGTTTGATGCTGCCCTCTACGGACTGAATCTTGCGGCTTGTCTCCGGCCGCTTTGGGTCGAACTGCGACCACCAAGAGCGGACGGTGGATGACGAGGCGGTTTTACATTAAGCGCTCGCGGAGAAAATCGATGAAGGCCATCGTCCGCGCTGAACGTCGCCGCTCCCGACTGAGCACAGCGCTGACAGGAAGCGCGGTGGTCTGATAATCGTCGAGCACGATACGAACGCTGCCCTGTTCGACATCAGCTGCGAAGAGCCATTCTGGAGAAAGGGAAATACCCACGCCGCAGAGGACCATTTCGCGAATGGCCTCGCTGCTGTTGCTGGTGACGTTGCCTTTGATGGCTACATCGAGCTCTTTCGCACCGTTAGTGAAGTACCAACTGTCGTAATGCTCCAGCAATGTGAAACCGATGCAGTTGTGGCCTGTCAGTTCATGGGGCTCGCATGGCAGGCCGTGTCGATCCAGATAGGTGGGCGCGGCATAGACCCGCCGCGTGCTGGTACCCAGTGGCACTGCCACCAATCCCTCGCTCTTCACCACGCCAATCCGGATAGCCAGGTCTATATTTTCCTTGAGCAGGTCTTCGTTGTGATCGCTCAGGCGCAGATCAATCCGGACCTCTGGATGGCGTTGCAAGAAAGGCCCTATTAGCGGTGCTATGCACAACCTCCCATAGCTGACCGGTGCGGCGACTCGCAGAGGGCCGGCGATCTGCTCCTGACCGCTGGTAAAGCTGCGCGTGGCGGCTTCGAGGTGGCCGAGAATTTCCTGGCAGTGGCTGTAGAAGCGTTGCCCTTGGTCGGTCAGGGCCAGGTACCGGGTGCTGCGGGCGAACAATGGCCCGCCCAGATACTGCTCCAAAGCGCGAACCTGCTTGCTCACTGCCGGCTGCCCCATGTTCAGCTCGCGAGCAACCGCAGAAAACGACCCGCGCTCCACGACGCGTACAAAGATGTGCATGCTGTCGAACAAGTCCATCTGCGATTAGACCTCTTTGTGGAATAAGTTATATGCAAATTTAGTTTCTTATCGGAATGATGAAAGCGCGGCAATCTGTAAGCGTCCACTCAATCAAAGGTTCCCCGCCATGAATCACTTCATGCTCGCCGCTATCGCCGAGTCCGCCCAGGCCCCTCTGGCTGTCCGCCAAATCGATCGCCCCGTTCCCGGCAAGGGACAGGTGCTGGTCAGGGTTCACGCCGCAGGGGTAAACCCTCTCGATACCAAGATCGCCGCCGGCGCAGGGGCTCACGCCCGCCAGGCGCTGCCAGCAGTGCTCGGCCTTGATCTCGCCGGCACGGTCATCGAACTGGGCGAGGCAGTTGAGAGTTTCACCCAAGGCCAGGAAGTCTTCGGTATGCCCGGCGGGATCGGCGGTGCTCAGGGGACTATGGCCGAATACATTGCCGTGGATGTCCGGCTCATCGCGCCAAAGCCGCACACTCTCGCCATGCGTGAGGCAGCTGCATTGCCTTTGGTATTCATTACCGCATGGGAAGGTTTGGTCGATCGTGCCAATGTTCGTGCCGGTCAGCGTGTGCTGATTCATGGCGGCGCGGGTGGGGTCGGCCAAGTGGCTGTGCAACTGGCCAAGGCTCGCGGTGCCGATGTCTACGCCACCGGTTCGGCGGCGAGTCTCGACTTCATTCGCTCGCTGGGGGCTACGGCCATCGACTATCAGGCACAGAGCGTAGAGGACTATGTCGAGCATTATACGGCTGGTGAAGGTTTCGACATCGTCTACGACACCGTAGGCGGCAGCACGTTGGATGCGTCATTCAAGGCCGTGAAGCCTTATACCGGGCACGTGCTGAGCTGCCTGGGTTGGGGGCAGCACAGCCTGGCACCGTTGTCGTTCAAAAGTGCAACCTATTCCGGCGTATTCACCCTAGCGCCATTGCTCACCGGCAAGGGGCGCGAACACCACGGCGCTATCCTTCGCGAGGCCGCCGCGCTGGCCAACGCTGGTCAACTGACTATCCGCGTGGATCAACGGCACTTTGAGCTGCCAGACGTCAACGAGGCGTTTCGCCAGGTCGCGGAAGGTCGCGGCAAGGGCAAGACGGTAATCCAGTTGGTGAATGAATAGTTCTTGGTGCTCTAAAGCTCATTCAGTACAAACGGCCGGATGCGGCCCTTCATGGAGCGGACAAGGCTGCATCTCATTACGCTCGAGTAATCACATGGAAGGAAAATTTTAAATGGATTACCTAATTCGCAATGCAATGGATGCGGATGCCCAGTCGGGTCATCATTGGCACCCTGCGAGGGTCTAATGCTCAGGACTATTCATCCGAAGTTATCAATCAAGTGGAGCAAAGCTTTTCACCACTGGCGATCCTTCGTTTGTTGATGCAACGTCAGGTGTTCGTAGCAACATTCGGAAATCATGTCGTTGCAACGGCCAGTCTTGAACAGGACGTTGTGCGAAGTGTGTTTGTCGAACCTGCCTATCAAGGAAGGGGCATCGGACGTCAGCTGATGACAAGAATTCAATCAATCGCCATAGCCGGAGGAATCAACGAGCTGCGCATTCCCTCTTCCATCACTGCTGAAGGCTTTTATGCTTCGCTTTGCTTTAAAAAAGTCCGAGACGTATTTCACGAGTCCGAGCGTACGATCATCATGTCGAAGACATTGGCTCAGTAGCTTTATTGTCGTATTCAGATGGCCGCTTCGGGTCAACTACTGCCTCTCACGATGGGCAGCAGTTGACCGTTTTCCGCCTGTCGTGACCGGCTCAAAACGACCCATTGCAGACATTTGCCAATGACTACATTGGGTCGATTGCTGCCCAAAGCACACGCAGCAATCGATTGCAGTCAACGGCCGCGTTGGCACAGATCAGGAATGCTTGATTGCCGGTGGGAAGTATTCGCCATGAATCACCTCACCCTTAGCCCCGTAGAAACGGAAGATCAAACGATAGTTCTGGCCCGGAGAGGTGGGCAGCCAGTTTCCATCTGCGACGTCTTGCGGTTTTGTGGGAGCGAAGTGCAGGGTCAGGGAACCGTCCTTGTTGTACGTCAGCGGCGAGTGGCTATTGATCGCAAAGCGGTTCTGCGGATTGGGAAGAACGCGGAAATTCTTGGAATCCGTGGCAGTGATCGACCAGTAGTAATTCACCATCGATGCTGGCAGTTGGTCGGCGGGGAAAGTCACCGAATAGCTCTGCGTGCTCTCCAGCGGTTTGCTGTTCTCGTCCAGCCAGCCCCGGTAGTAGACCACTTCCTTCTGGGTGTTGGCCCAAATTCCACCATAGTTCACCAAGGTACGGGTCAGGTAGTCACTGCCATAGGTGCCGGAGGTAGAGGGGCGGCCCCAACCATTCTTGACAGTGCCGTGGCCCATTAATGGCGAAGCCTTGGCGAGGTCGGCGAAGGTATGGGAGTGGATCGACTTGTCGATGCGTGCCCGCTCATCAGGATCGGCGACAGCCGCGGCGATGGCGCGGACTTTGACTTGCAACGGCTCCATCCCAGGATTCAGATCAGGCTCTTGCAACGCGACGGTGGCTGAATCGAAAACCTCCACGCCTGGCAATTGCTGCCCCTGAAACATCAGGGTCTGCGCAATCTCTGGCGGTCGCGGAGAGCCGGTCGAGCGCATCTTGAATTCGAGCTGCAGGCGTTCGGCCTCGCTCCAGTCGCTGCCCAACTCGACGCGAGTCAGCACCCGCGCGGTACGCGTCGGGAGGTCGACCCGCTGGGTTTTGGCAGGCAGATTGACCTTGGCGCCTTGCAAACAGGCCGCGAACTCGCCGTTCGGATGTTTGGGGTACATACGCTCGTTGATGTTCGCCAGCGTCTCGCCCCAGCCGTTAAGAAACTGCACTGTGTAGTAACGGCCATTGATCTTCGGCACCGTAACCAGCGTACAACTATGCTCATCTATTGCTACCCAGGTCTCGGAATAAGCCACATCCACATTGGGATTGGGCCAATCCACCGCGCCGGGTTTGTGATGGCTCAAGGTGTTCCACTGCATACCATCCTTGAAGTCCAACTGTTGCTGACGAGCCACCAGCAAGCGGCTGTACAGGTAGATATACGCATCGCTGATATCCTGGTCAGTGATAACAGGCGTTTGAGATGTGGAGTCGGTTTGCGCGAGTGTGATCGGTGTCTGTAAACAGGCCGTCACCAGCCAGCTCACGGCGGTCGCGCGAAGTATGAAAGGTAAACGCGAGGGCATGGAAATCTCCGTCGAATGCAGTGGAAAATGACCGCCATGGTCATATCCTGTTATGCCAGTATCCGACTTACGTTTGCCCCCTCTTTTGGGGTGGTTTGGACAACCCTAATGGCTGCTGTTGGCCGATAGCTGCCCTTATCAACCGACCAAGTCGGATCAATCGCAACCCTCCCCACAGGCAACACCATCGCCCTACAACGTCATGATCGGCCGCAGCAACGCCTGACCCTCATACAATGCAGACAAATAACGTTCGCGCATTTGCTCCACGGTCATTCGCGATGCATGGGTGGTGAGCGTCAAGGTGGCCTGCAACTGCCCTTCGCGATCAATCAATGGCACGCTCAGCACCCGCATGCCCACTTCGTATTCCTGATCCACCAGGACGTAGCCACGCTGCGCCGCCAAGGCGATTTCGGCGCGGATCTGTTTTTCATCGGTGAGCGTGTAGGGGGTAATCGCCTGGGGCGGGTTGCGTGCGAAATACCCGTCCAGCGCTTCGCCAGACAAGCTCGCCAGCCAGAGCCGGCCACTGCCGGTGCAATACATGGGCACCCGTGAGCCAGGCCGGATCGACATCGAGGTGATGTGGCTGTAGCGGCTGCGCACCACATGCACGATGTCATCCCCGTCGCGAATGCCCACCGACACATGCTCCTGGGTGGTACGCGCCACCTGTTCGACGATCGGCCGCAGCATGCGCGGCAGCACGGCCGAATCGACATAGGCCTGGCCAATGCGCAGGGTCTTGGCGGTCAGCCAGTAGAAACGACCATCGGTCTGCGCGAAGTCGTCATGCACCAGCGTCAGCAAAAAACGCCGGGCAGCGCTCTGCGTCATGTCGGCCATGCGCGCCACCTCCGGCACGCTCAGGCGCGGATGTTCCTGGGAAAACAGTTGCAACAACGCCAGGCCCTTTTGCAGGCCGACGATCAGGTCCCGTTGATGGATGGTGGGCTGCTTCATCGCGACGACTCTAATTCAGGCAAGTAATGCGATTATCGCACTGCTGATGCGATTATCAACTTAAACGCCTGGCAGCCTGATTGTCCGCTCCCCTCCCCACTCGCACTATCGGCCCCACAACACAGCCAATAAGCGGGTACATCAAATGATCCAGGGTTCGACTGAACTGGTCGCCATCGTCGGCTCGCCTGTGACACAGGTCAAATCGCCGGAAAACTTCAACCACTGGTTCGCTGGACACCGGCAAAACGTTGCCATGCTGGCCATCGACCTTGCGCCGAGCGCCCTGCAGAACTTCGTCGAGACCTTGCGTGGCTGGCAGAACCTGCGCGGCTGCGTGGTCACCGTCCCCTACAAACAGCTACTGGCCGGCCGCCTGGACAGTGTCAGTGCGCGCTCGGCGGCGCTGGGTTCGGTCAACGTGATCCGGCGCGAGGCCGACGGCCGGCTGGTGGGCGATATCGTCGACGGCGAAGGTTTTCTCAGTGCGGCGCGCCAGCAGGGTTTCAATCCGCAAGACAAACAGGCGCTGGTGATCGGCACCGGCGGTGTCGGCAGTGCGATTGCTTATTCACTGTGCCAGGCCGGGATCCGTCATCTGGTCATCAGCGACTTGAGCGCGGAGCGCGTCGAGATGCTCGGCGAACTGTTGCGCGACACGTTTCCCGAGACAGTGATCAGCGCCAATCCCACCTCGCTTGAGCAGTTCGATCTGGTGGTCAACGCCTCGCCGGTCGGCATGGGCGCCACCAGCGAGGAAGGTCCGCTGCCATTGCCGCAAGGCCTGATGCAAAGCTTGCAAGCGTCGACGCTGGTTGCCGATGTCGTGACTTCGCCAGCGCTGACGCCGTTTCTCGTCTTCGCCCAAGGGCGTGGCTGTGCGATCCAGACCGGCCCGCAAATGGCCCTGGCGCAACTGGGCAACCTCGGCCACTTCATGGGCGTAACACCGCTGCAGATCTGATCTGCGGCCGTGTCCTTAACAGGCGATAGACGATGAACATGACGACTACCCAGCTCCCTGCCGGTGCCGACCGGGTCTACGACGTGATTGTCCTGGGCAGCGGCGCCGCCGGTTTCGCCGCGGCGGTGACCGCCAGTTGCCGCGGCCTCCAGGTCTTGCTGGTGGAAAAGACCGAAACCTTTGGCGGCACCTCGGCGATCTCCGGTGGCGCGGTCTGGCTGCACGACACTGATCAGGCCCGGGCCGCCGGGTATCACCTGGGCGCCGACGAAATGCGCCGCTACCTCAAGGAGGTGATCGGGGCTGGCTACAACCCGGCGCTGATCGACGCCTTCATCGACAATGGCCGCGAAGCCTTGAGTTTTCTGCAGGCCCACAGCGAACTCAAATACAGCCTGCGGCCACTGTCGCCCGACTATTACCCGGACTTGCCCGGTGGCACGCAAACCGGTCGCGCCCTGGAAATCGACGAGTACGACGGGCGCAAGCTCGGTGAGCACTTCAAAGACTTGAAGCGGCCACCGGACGGCATGCTGCTGTTCGGCGGCATGATGGTCAATCGTGTCGACATCCAGCACTTCCTCAGCTTCAAGCGCTCGCCGCAATCGCTCTGGCACTGCCTGAAACTGATGGGCCGATATGCTATCGATCGCCTCAGCCATCCACGCGGTACGCGCCTGACCGTGGGCAATGCCTTGATCGCCCGGCTGGCGACCACCGCCTTCGCCAATGGCGTCGACTTGTGGCTCGAGGCGACGCCCGACGCGTTGCTGATCGAACAGGGACGCGTAGACGGCGTGCAGATCACCTGGCGCGGACAAACCCGCAAGGTATTGGCCAAGGGCGGTGTGGTATTGGCCATGGGCGGATTTGCCGCCGGCGCCCAAGCCGCGGCGCAGCGGCCAGCGACCGACTCGGAACACTGGAGCATGTCCCCGGCGGCCAATGTGGGGGACGGACAACGACTGGCCGCTGCGGTCAACGCAGCGATTGGCGACAACCTGTCGGCAAACTTCTTCTGGGCGCCGGTTTCGGTCCTGCGCAAGGCCGACGGCAGCCTCGAGCGTTTTCCGCACCTGGTGACCGATCGGGCCAAACCCGGTGTGATCGCGGTCAACCGCGCCGGACGACGTTTCGTCAACGAGTCGGACTCCTATCACTGCTTCGTCCAAGGCATGTTCGCCAACGGCGGCGCGAATGCGCCCTGCTGGCTGATCTGTGACAGCGAAGCCTTGAACCGATACGGCATGGGCCTGGCCCGTCCGCGGCCGGTCGACAACAGCGCATTGATCGAAGCCGGTTAC
This sequence comes from Pseudomonas sp. G5(2012), assembly GCF_000408945.1. Taxonomy (NCBI): domain Bacteria; kingdom Pseudomonadati; phylum Pseudomonadota; class Gammaproteobacteria; order Pseudomonadales; family Pseudomonadaceae; genus Pseudomonas; species Pseudomonas sp. G5(2012). The sequence continues at coordinate 10,367 of NZ_APIO01000117.1, read as the reverse complement.
CTGCTGCGCGCAGACAGCCTCGCCGAACTGGCCCTTATCGCGGGCATCGATGCCACGGCCCTGGAGCAGACCCTGACGCAGTTCAACGCCGATGCAGTGCTTGGCGTCGACCGGCAGTTCGGCAAAGGCAGCAGCGCCTACAACCGCTACATGGGTGACCCGCTCCATGGACCCAACCCGTGCCTGAAGCCGTTGCACAAGGCGCCGTTCTACGCCATTCGCCTGTTTACCGGCGACCTCGGCTCTGCCCGCGGACTGGTCACCAACGGCCAGGCCAACGTGCTCGACCGCAGCGGTGCACCGATCCCCGGCCTGTACGCCGCCGGCAATGAAATGAATTCGATCATGGACGGCACCTACCCAGGCCCCGGCATCACCCTCGGCCCGGGCATCACCTTCGGCTACCTCGCCGCCAGTGATATCGCCGCCCGTCTTGAGCACAACACACACCCACACGCCCAAACTGGAGCTCCGCATGTACTACGAACTGCGCACCTACACGATTAAACCGACCCGCCTTGGCGACTGGCTGGCCCTGTACAAAACCGCGGCACTGGCCGTGCAACAAGAGCACCTGGGCAACCTGGTCGGTTTCTTCACCACCGAAATCGGCGAGGTCAACCAGGTGGTGCACATCTGGGCCTATACCAGCCTCGACGATCGCATGAACCGCCGCAACGCCATGGCCGCCGATCCGCGCTGGCAGGACTTCGCCAGGCAGAACAAGGCGCTCGACGCCGTGGTGACGCTGGAGTCGCGCTTGCTGCGCCCGACCGACTTTTCACCGTTGCAATAACCGTCCCCTGTAGGAGCGAGCATGCTCCTACAGTGAAAAGCCCAAATATGGAGGTCGCCATGAGCGTCTTGCCGTCGATGAATGTCGACGACCTTATCTGTGATGTCCTGGTCATCGGTTCCGGCGCCTCGGGCCTGGCGACTGCCGTCACCTGTGCCGAGCTCGGCCTCGACGTCATCGTGGTGGAAAAAGAGCCGGTGCTCGGCGGCACGAGTGCCTGGTCGGGCGGCTGGCTGTGGGTCCCACGCAATCCGTTGGCAGTCGCCGAAGGCGTCGTGGAGGAGCTCGAACAGGCGCGAATCTATTTGCGCAACGAGCTGCACAGCGATGTGCTCGACCCGCGCATGGAGATGTTCCTCGAGCAGGGCCCGAAGATGGTCGAGTTTTTTCAGCGCCATACCGAAGTGCAATTTTTCTCCGGCAGCAAGATGCCTGACTTTCATGCCAGCGAAGGTCATGCCCGAGGCGGCCGCTCGCTCTGCGCCCTGCCATTCGATGGTCGTCGACTGGGTCCGTGGATCGACAAGCTTCGGCGTCCGCTGGACCTCATCAGCCTTGCCGGAATGGGCATTGCCGGCGGCGCCGATCTCAACCACTTCCTCAATGCGACCCGCTCGGCAAGCTCACTGCTGTATGTCGGCAAACGCCTGTTGCGCCATGCCCGGGACCTGATGTGCCACGGCCGGGGCATGCACCTGGTGAACGGCAATGCCCTGGTCGCCCGGCTGTTGAAAAGCGCCCTGGATCGCAACGTCCGCCTGCTGACCGATACACGGGTAGGTGAGCTGCTGCGCGAGGACCAACATGTGGTCGGCGCGCGTATCGACCGCGGCGCAGGCCTGCTCGAGATTCGTGCACGACGGGGTGTGGTGATGGCCTGCGGCGGCTTCCCCCACGACCGGCAACGTATTGCCCAGCAGTTCGCCCACGCCCCTGATGGCAGCGCACACTTGAGCGCTGCGCCCAAGGGCAATACCGGCGATGGCTTGCGCCTGGCTGAAAGCGTCGGCGCTCGCGTCGCCTGCGACCTGGCGCAGGCCGCGGCGTGGGCACCGGTGTCTCGCGTGCCGCGCGAGGACGGCGGTTTCAGTGGCTTTCCCCATCTGATGGATCGGGCGAAACCGGGTTTTCTCGCCGTGCGCCGTGATGGTCGACGCTTCGTCAACGAAGCAGACTCCTACCATGACTACATGTGCGCACTGTTCGATGCCTGCGGATCGGGAGAACCCCCGGTGTCCTGGTTGATTTGCGACCATCGCGCCCAGCGGCGCTATGGCCTGGGCTGGTCCAGGCCCTTTCCCTTCCCGACAGCGTCCTATGTGCGCATGGGCTATCTGTTCAAGGACTCGACCCTGGCAGGACTGGCACGCCAGTGTGGGATCGATGCGCAGCAACTGCAGGCCACGGTCGATACGTTCAATCAGTTTGCCGAGAAAGGCTGCGATCCACAATTTCGTCGCGGTGAGTCGCTGTACAACAAAAACCAGGGGGAAATCCTCCACGGTCCCAACCCGTCCCTTGGCAGCCTGCGCCAAGCCCCCTTCTACGCCGTGAAGCTGGTGCCTGGCAGCCTCGGCACCTTCGCCGGGCTGCACACCGACGCCTGTGCCCGGGTGCTGGACGACAATCAAGCGCCGATTCCAGGACTGTTCGCCGTGGGCAATGACATGAACAGCATCATGAACGGCCGTTACCCCAGCGGCGGCATTACCCTCGGGCCGGGCATGACGTTCGGCTACATTGCAGGAAAAACACTGGCAGGCTCAGCGGCGTGTCGATAAGCGCAATCAAGCAGATGCTGGCCAGGGCGAGGGCTCAACGCAACTTCAGCGGATCGACCATCTGCGCCGCGATGGCCATGCCCACCAAGTCCGGCAACGTATTGGCCTGCATGCGTTTCATGACGCGCGCGCGATACAGGTCGACGGTTTTTGCACTCACGCCCAGTTGCTCGGCGATTTCGCGGGTGGTGTAACCCTGCACCAGCGGCAACAGGATATCGCGCTCGCGCGGGGTCAAGGTCAGCAAGCGCGCCTGCAAGGCTTCGTGGCCCTGGTTACCCGAACGGTGGGTGGCACAGTTGCTGAGTGCCTGTTGCACGCTGTCCAGCAACAGCTGTTCGTTGTAAGGCTTCTCGATAAAGTCATGGGCGCCGGCCTTGAACGCGCGCACCACGATCGGCACATCCGCGTGCCCGCTGACAAAGATGATCGGCAGGTTCAGTTGGCGCACGCGCATTTCTTCCTGCACGTTCAAGCCGCCCATACCGGGCATGCGCACATCCAGCAGCACGCAGGCGTCGAGGCTCGCATCGCAGGCATCGAGGAACGCGACACCACTGGTGAACGGCAGGGCCTTGAGCCCGACCGACTCCAGGAGCCAGACCGTCGACTCGAGCATGCCTTGGTCATCATCGACCACGTACACCACCTGCTCCGTTACACCTGCCATTACCTGATTCCTATTGTTGTTTTGTTGGGCCGGCCAGCGGCAAGCGGCAACACATCAGCAGCCCGACAGGCTGGCGCCAGGCATTCAATTCGCCACCGAAACCTTCGATGATGCTGCGGCTCATGGACAGACCGAGCCCCAGGCCATCGGCCTTGCTGGTGTAGAAGGGGGTAAAGATCTGCTGAAGTTGCGGTTCGCTGACGCCCGGCCCCTGATCTTGCACATGGATCTCCACGCACGTGCCACTGCCCTGCCCCACGGTCATCACGATCACCGAAGGCTGCCCGGGATGTTGCTCACGGTTGGCGTCGATGGCGTTACGCAACAGGTTGAGCAGCACCTGTTCCAGCAACACGCGGTCGGCATAAACGGGCGGCAGATTATCCGGCAGTCGATCCTCGATTGTCACTTGGCAATTGCTCGCCTCCCAGGCACATAAACGCACGGCTTCGCGGGCCACGTCAGTCAGGTTCAGCGCCTGCATGCGACGTTGTCCCTTGCGTAAAAAGGCGCGTAGCCGCCGAATCACTTCGGAGGCGTGGGTGGCGTGATGGGTAATGCGCTCCAGGCCCTGGGTCACTCTTGCTGCCGCTTGAGGATTGGAGTCCAGTGTCTGCAGGTAGCGCAGGCTCGCGTTCGCATAATTGACCACGGCCGCCAGCGGCTGGTTGATTTCGTGGGCGATTCCCGAAGCCAGTTCACCCAGGGTGACCAGGCGTGCGGTGTGCGCCAGTTCATCCTGATGACGCCGCTGTTGCGCTTCGCGCAGTTCGCGCTCGGTCATGTCACGCGCGACCAACGAGTAATAGCGCTCGCCGCTGGCGGAACGGTGCGCCAGCAACACCAGCGACACCGGCACCGATGTGCCGCCGTCCGGTGGTTGCAGGCGCGCATCGGTGCTCCAGACACCGTCGCGCTCGGCGCTGCGCCAACCGTCGCGCTGCAGGCGCGCAAGGTCAGCGCTGGCGAACAATGTAGCCAGGGCCGGCATGGGTTGTTGCTCATCAATCCCGAGGATGCGGCGTGCGGCTGGATTGAGGTAAGTGACCAGGCCCCCGGGAGCGATGAACAACACCGGATCGATGTTGGCCTCGACCACTTCGGCCAAGCGTCGCTTATTCTCCTCGGCCTGCACGCGGGCCGTAACGTCACGGGACACGCAGACGATTTCAACCACCGCGCCGGTGTAGGTTTCCCGGATCGCCCGGCTGGCCGTTTCGAACCACAGGTAATGGCCGTCGCGATGGCGGATGCGGTACGTCATGGTGTGATAACCATCCTGCTCCAGCGCATCGCGCGCACGCTGCACGAGACCGGCCAGGTCCTGGCCATGGAACAGGCCCTGGGCCATTTGCCCGCGCAGTGCTTCGGGCCAATAGCCGAGCAAGGTCCAGGAAGCCGGTGACGCATCGATCACACGCCCATCCGGTGTGTGGCGGGAAATCAGGTCGGTGGTGTTTTCGATGATCAGCCGGTAAAGCCGTCGTGCAGTGGCCGCTTCACGCTCTGCCAGCACCTGCACCGTGGCGTCGCGGCAACGGGCGAGCACCCGGTTTTCCTGGGGGTCGGGGATAAAAGTCCAGATCAGGACCTGTGACTCAAACTGAGCCTCGACGCCTTCGACAGCCCGTTGCTGGGTCAGGCAGGCACGCACCAGCTCTCGGTGATTGACCGGTAAAAAACCCAGCACATCGCCCAGCGATTTTTCCGCGAGCAGCGCCATCAGTGCCGCGTTGAACTCCAGCGGTCGACCTTGCGCGTCGAGCAACAGGCTCGGTTGCGGGTCGAGGCCCAGCAGAGGCGAACCACGCAGCATGCCGTTGACACTGCTCAGCAGCGTCGTCAGCAAATCCTGGACCCATCCCAGCCAATCGAGACTCACGCCCTCGCGCACTTGCACCAGCAACAAGCCCGGCTGCCCGGGCGTCAAGGCCAGGTCGAACACCTGGCCATGGCTTATCGCGGCCCGGCGCAACCGGCCGGACAACCAGCAATCGAGTTGACGCACTTCAGCCAGGGCCAGGCGCCCTGTGTCTGCCAGAAGATCGAAGAGCAATTGGTCGCTGGCCAGCGCAGGGTCGCCAAGTCCCGGTGGAAACTGCTGGGCCGTGCCCTCATGGCGGTAGATTCGCGAAGGCGGCTGCCAACTCAGGTACACCGCCCGCTGCACTTCGGGACAGTCCTGCAGCGCCAGACACAACGCATCAGCCCGGGCGGCCAGGGACACACTCTCGCGCTGCAGGCGCAACCAACTGTGCAATCGAACGGGAGTAACGGTCATTACGCGCCCACTTTGTCAGGGAAACCAAGCCTATACCAACTTGGAAGGTCGGTGGCGTCGACTCAGAATCAGAAGAATCACATATAGTACATATACTATAGTGCTTAGGTTGTACTTCCATATAACAGACAAAATATTATATAACGTCATCCGGACTTAGAAGGTGACCTCGGCGACTACGCCGCCAGGTCAGCCATAGAGCTAACAATCAGCCAACGAGTATCCGTACATGTCTATCTATGACCAGGGCCTGGGCCCTTCGGCTGTCAATCACATTGCCCTCTCGCCGCTCAGTTTCATCGAGCGCACCGCCAGTACCTACCCGAACCACCCCGCCGTTATCCACGGTTCGATTCGCCGTACCTGGGCCCAGACCTACACCCGTTGCCGCCGCCTGGCCTCGGCGCTGGCCGGTCGAGGCATCGGCAAGGACGACACGGTGGCGGTGATGCTGCCCAACATTCCCGAGATGCTGGAAGTGCATTTCGGCGTGCCGATGATCGGTGCCGTGCTCAACCCGCTCAACGTCCGGCTGGATGCCGAAGCGATCGCATTCATGCTCCAGCATGGCGAAGCCAAAGTGCTGATCACCGACCGCGAGTTCCATGACGTGATCAAGGCGGCGCTTGGCATGCTCGATCACCCACCCCTGGTGATCGACGTCAATGACCCGGAATACGGCGAAGGCCAGGCCGCGAGCGACCTGGACTACGAAGCGCTGTTGGCCGAAGGCGACCCGGCGTTTGACTGGAAATGGCCGCTCGACGAGTGGCAGGCCATTTCGCTGAACTACACGTCAGGCACCACCGGCAATCCCAAGGGGGTGGTCTACCACCATCGCGGCGCTTACCTGAGTGCTCTGGGCAACCAGATGACCTGGGCCATCGGCAATCATCCGGTGTACCTCTGGACGTTGCCAATGTTCCATTGCAACGGCTGGTGCTACCCGTGGACCATCACGGCCCTGGCAGGCGTGCACGTGTTCCTGCGCCGGGTCGACCCGCAGAGAATCCTCACGTTGATCCGCGAGCATCAGGTCACTCACCTGTGCGGTGCGCCGATCGTGCTCAATGCATTGGTCAATATGCCGGAGTCGGCGAAAGCGGCCATCGATCACCCGGTCAATGCCTTGGTCGCGGGCGCTGCGCCACCGGCCAAAGTGATCGGTGCCGTCGAAGAGATGGGCATCAAGGTCACGCACGTATTTGGCCTGACCGAAACCTATGGCCCGGTGACGGTCTGCGCCTGGCACGCCGAATGGGATGAGTTACCCCTGGAGCAGCGGGCGCAAATCAAGTCGCGACAGGGTGTGCGCTTCCCGACACTGGAAGGCGTGATGGTCGGCGACTGCACAACGCTGGAACCAACCCCGCGCGATGGCCAGACGATCGGTGAGATTTTCCTGCGCGGCAACACGGTGATGAAGGGCTACCTGAAGAACCCGACCGCCACTGCCGAAGCGTTCGAAGGTGGCTGGTTCCACACCGGTGACCTGGCGGTCTGGCATCCCGACGGGTACGTCGAAATCAAGGACCGACTCAAGGACATCATCATCTCCGGTGGCGAGAACATCTCCACCATTGAGCTCGAAGGCGTGCTCTATCGCCATCCCGCTGTGATGGAAGCCGCCGTGGTCGCCCGTCCCGATGAGAAATGGGGCGAAACGCCCTGCGCCTTCATCACCTTGAAGGCGGATCACCAGGACGTTCGAGAGGCTGACATCATCGCTTTCTGCCGTGAGCATCTGGCCGGGTTCAAGGTCCCGCGCACCGTGATCTTCACGCTCTTGCCCAAGACGTCCACTGGCAAGATCCAGAAGTTCGTGCTGCGCGACCGGGCCAAGGCGCTCTAATCCCTTCTACCCTGCTTGCATCAAGCAGCAGGTCTGCACCTGCTGCTTGGGGGTCGTGCAGGCCACATTCGGCTGTGCCCGTGACACAACCGTCCCAACGAGGTTTACGTTATGCCAGAATTCAAAGCCCCCCTGCGTGACTTGCGCTTTGTGCTGCACGAAGTGTTCGAGGCCCCGGCCCTGTGGGCGCGCCTGCCCGCCTTGGCCGACAGCATCGACGCGGACACCGCGGATGCCATTCTTGAGGAGGCGGCAAAAGTCACCGAGCACCTGATTGCGCCCCTCAATCGTAGCGGCGACGAAGAAGGCGCACAGTGGCATGAGGGGCGAGTCAGCACCCCCAGCGGTTTCAAACAGGCTTACGCAACCTACATCAAAGGCGGCTGGGTAGGACTGTCCGGCAACGCCGAATTCGGTGGCATGGGCATGCCAAAAATGCTGGCCGTGCAATTCGAAGAGATGCTCTATGGCGCCAACTCAAGTTTTGCGCTGTATTCGGCCTTGAGCGCTGGCGCCTGCCTGGCATTGGATGCCCACGCCAGCGACACCCTGAAAAATCTCTATCTGCCACCGATGTATGAAGGCCGCTGGGCCGGCTCCATGTGCCTGACCGAAGCCCATGCAGGCACCGACCTTGGGCTGATCCGCACCCGCGCCGAACCTGAGGCTGACGGCAGCTACAAGATCACCGGCAGCAAGATCTTCATCACCGGGGGCGACCAGGACCTGACCGAAAACATCGTTCATCTGGTACTGGCCAAACTGCCGAATGCACCGGCGGGTCCGAAAGGCATTTCGCTGTTCGTCGTGCCTAAAGTGCTGGTCAATGCCGACGGCTCGCTTGGCGGTGCCAACGCCGTGAGTTGCGGCTCGATCGAACACAAGATGGGCATCAAGGCCTCAGCCACCTGCGTGATGAACTTCGACGGTGCCAGTGGCTGGTTGATCGGTGAAGAGAACAAAGGCCTGGCGGCGATGTTCACCATGATGAATTACGAACGCCTGTCCATCGGCATTCAGGGCATCGGCTGCGCCGAGGCGTCCTACCAGAGTGCCGTCGCCTACGCGCGTGAACGCCTTCAGAGTCGGGCCCCCACGGGCGCCGTGGCGGCGGACAAACCGGCCGACCCGATCATCGTTCACCCGGATGTGCGGCGCATGCTGCTGGGCATGAAAGCCATGACCGAAGGCGGCCGCGCGTTCGCCAGCTATGTCGGGCAACAACTGGACCTGGCGAAGTTTTCCGCTGATGCCGGCGAGCGCGACAGTGCGCAGGTCCTGGTGGCGCTGCTGACGCCCGTGGCCAAGGCATTTTTTACCGACAGCGGCCTGGAAAGCTGCATCAATGGCCAGCAGGTTTTCGGCGGCCACGGCTACATTCGCGAATGGGGCCAGGAACAATTGGTTCGTGATGTGCGCATCGCGCAAATCTACGAAGGCACCAATGGCATCCAGGCACTGGATCTGCTCGGGCGCAAAGTACTTGCCGACAAAGGCCTCGCACTGCGCCAGTTCACCGGCGAGATCCGCCGCTTCGCCGCACAGCCTGACGCCCCCTATGCCACGCAACTGCTGGATGTCGTGCAGCGGCTGGAGGACATCAGCGACTGGCTCCACGACAGAGCGGCAAGCAACCGCAACGAAGTCGGCGCGGCGTCGGTGGAGTATTTGCACCTGTTCGGTTACGTCGCCTACGCCTGGCTCTGGTCGCGCATGGCTCAGGTTGCGCGGCAAAAACGCAGCGAAGACGAAGATTTCTACGACGCGAAAATCGCCACCGCCGACTTTTACTTCCAGCGCTTGCTTCCACGCACCTTGAGCCTTGAGCAATCCATTCGGGCAGGTAGCGACTCGTTGTATGGCCTGCGCGCTGAACAATTCTGATTGAGCGACGCCATGGCGCTCTGGCGGGCGTTGCACTAATTGCAACGCCTGCCTAGAACTTTTCCTTGATTGTCGGTCTATTTGGATAGGCTCATCCGCTCGGTAGGCGCGAACCCGCAGGCTTCGCGCAGCCAGATGGCCACACGTCCAATTGCCAATCAGAGGTTGTCTTCGCTCATGAAATTCCATGTCCCACGGATGGTGCTCCTCGGCCTGTTCGCGTTCGCGGCAATGGGCTCGGCATCAGCAACACAGATGAAGACTTCAACCCCTGTTTCCGCCCCCCCAGTCACAGCCGTCCAGGCGCCCGTGCGGGCCGCCGACACCCCCTGGCCGACCTTGGCCAGCACGGCCGACAAGCAGCCAGGAGCGTTGCTTGCCCATGACGATCGATACTGGCACGACGGTCGTTGGCACGATCGCCGGGACGAATGGCGTCGAGACGAATGGCGCAGGGCCCAGTGGCGCAGAGAGCAAGCCCGCCGGGAAGCCGAACGCCACCGCTATTGGGAGCGCCACCGCGACCGGGACACGCGCTACCGCTACGACGACGATCGCCGCTACTATCGTCGCTAGCGCCAGGCTACGCGACTTCGTTTAAAAACAGGGAGCGAAGGACATGGCCATCAAGCGCATGGACAACGTCCTGATCGTTGTCGACGATCTCGAAGCGGTGAAGGCATTCTTTATCGCGTTGGGTCTCACGCTCGAAGGCCAAACCACCGTTGAAGGGGCTGCTGTCGGCAGCCTCATTGGGCTGGGCAACGTGCGAGCCACCCTCGCGATGCTGCGCACCGCCGACGGACAGGGCATTGAACTGGACAAGTTCCACACCCCGGAGGCCGTTCGGTTTGGCCCCGTGGACACACCAATGAACGCCCTGGGTCTTCGTCGCATCATGTTTGCCGTCGATGACATCGATGCGCTCGTGACACAGATGCAAGCCCATGGCGCCGAATTGATTGGCCAGATGCAGTACGAAACATCGTACCGGCTCGCCTATGTTCGTGGGCCTGAGGGCATCATCGTCGGGCTTGCGGAGCAACTCGGCTAATGCGTGTGCGGTTTTATTAGACCACTGGCAATCGTGGTTAACGGGGCGC